>DSBL01000119.1 GCA_011049455.1 Desulfonatronum sp.
AAAATTTGAATAAGGTTTTCATGGCTGGCCCTCCTTTGTTTGCAGCATAGACTGCGTTGAACACTTGAGCATGACATTACTCATAGCTCGTCAGGTGGGCCAGCCTTCTCATCCTACCTTGGGCGGCGAAATCCTCAGCACACGGACCACGGCCTTGGTGGAGGCGGTCAACACGAACACCGCGGGCATGGCCAGGCGCATCAACAGATACATCACGGGGGCCGTGAAGCCGGACATCTTTTCCGGATAACTCACGGCCAGCTTCTTGGGAACAAGCTCGCCCACGATCAGGGTCAGGTAGGTGATGGGCACGACCACCAGCACCAGCCCCAGAGGCCCGTTGTAGGGTTCCAAGCTGGGAAACCCGGCCAGGAAGTTCTGGACCCTGGCGGCAATGGTCGCACCGCTCACGGCCCCGGTCAAAATGGCCACCATGGTGATCCCGATCTGGGCCGTGGAAAGAAACTTGTCCATCTTGTTTTTCAGCAGCAACGCTACGCGGGCCCTGCGACTGCCTTCGTTTCCCAACGTCTTGAGCCGCGCCTTGCGCGCAGCCACCAGGGCCATCTCGGACATGGCGAAAAAGCCGTTGATTAGAATCAGGACAAGAATGAACACGGCTTCGAGAGAAGCGTAGGACACGAAACCCTCCCTGTTCAAACTGGATATACGCCGTTCAGATGTGGTGTTCAAAAGCAAACAGCAGAGTGGCGGCTTATTGCCGGTCCACCCTGCTGTCTGCTGGATTCAGCTGGTTTTGAAGCGTCTTGCGTTTGTCACACATTTACCGTCATTCGTCCGCCGATTCCCCGGAGCCGACGCTCATCCAGACATTTTCCTTGAAAACCGCCATGTTCATCGGTTCTTCGCACCAGGTCAGCTCGTCGCTGTCGGCCTCCTTCACCTCCACGACATTGCCGTATAATTCACACTTGTAGCTTTCTCCGACGCTGGGCATGAATGCCTCTCTCCGGTTCGTGATGGGGCTGTTAGTTCTTGAAGATGCATCTCCGATTGGAAATTGGGGCGGGCCTACTCAACCTGGATGGTGGACACGACCTCGCGAACCCCTTCGGTGCCCAAGGCCAGGGCCATGGCACTGCCGATGAGTTCAAGGGAAGCAGCCGTTCCTGACAGGGTGACCAAGCCTGCTGTGGTGGACACGGAGATGTTCAAAGCCGAGAGTTCAGGGTCAGCCACAAGCTTGGCCTTGATTTCCGCCGTGGTCTGCGCATCTCTGGCTACATCGGCTGCATCCTCGCCAATGTCGCGTGCTTTGCGGCGAACTATCCGGCCTTGCTCGGCAAGCTCTTTCTGGATGTCTTCGGGTCGCAAATCCAAAGCGTCCAACCGGACGGCGATTTCCTGTTTCGCTTGCTCGCTCAGGTCTTGGACCGATTCAAAGGCCTGCTCAACTTGGCCGGCCACGCGTTCCTCAGCCTGCTGAACATCTCCGGTCGTCTGGTCCCTACTCAAATACCAAAGTCCGCCTACGCCGATGATGATCCCCAAAAGCAATCCTATGAATAATGTTTTCATTTCAGACCCCCTTGTGTTTTTCAGGTTTTGTCATTGGCATGACGGTCTTTCCGTCCTTCCTGATACCCATTTTCAAATGCCGCTTTCGCTTTGGAAAAGCTTGCTTTCCAAACACCCCACGACTCTTCCGCGCCTTGCTTGAGCTCTTCCCAAGCGGATTCTCCCGTGTTTTGCAGATCCGCGATTTTGTCATCCAATTCCCGGCGCTTCGCCCGCAGTTCTTCAACTTGTTGTTGGTATTTGATTTTCATATTCGCCTCGGCCTGCTCCGCCTTGGCCGTCAGTTTATCGATTTCGGCGTTCCACTCATCAATTTTTGCTTTCAGCTTTTGGACATAGGCGTCTTTTTTCTCGGACATGACTCTCTTCTCCTTTACGGATAAACAAGCAGGTGGAACCGATCAGCGTATGGATGTCCTACCGGAGCGCGGGCCGGCAAAAAACCAGATGATCAGACCGATCAGGGGAAGGATGAGGATCAGCACGGTCCAGAACACTTTTGACCCGGTGGGCGTATTGCTTTGAAAGATTTGGATGATCGCCCAGACACAGGCGATAAGCAGGATCAGGCCGAGAATGCCGCTGACTTCGATTCCCATGTTCATCTCCTTGGAAAAATATGTTTCGTTGTTTGAAATAGATGGAACAATACCAAAGTATCCTCGTCCGGACAAGGAAGGGGTGTGATCGCCAAGGCGAATCTGTTTTCAGGATTGGCTCAATCTGCGTTTGATCTGACCAAGACAGAGTGAACCAGCCTTATATGTTTTCAATGGTTCGCAGAGGACAAATATTTCGCGGCATATTGGCTTTCACATCTTTCTGTTCGCATTTTTTTAAGATATAATAAAGATTTGGTCGAGATCGCGGCCACAACAGGATAATGATCCGAGGCGAATCGGGCCAACCTGCTTTTATGGGCGTGTACTGTAACCCCATGACGACCAGGGCTGATCATAATGCGATCCAGGGCGAGCAACGGGAAGAACGTTGGGAAGCTGGGCGGGGCGGACAGACGGCTGAAAAAAGCCGCGATTTTTCTGAATGGGAAACGCAACGGCAGCCATTCGTTGAAATCTCCCATGAGAATGGTCATATTTCGCGTGGCGATGCTTTGCAAAATAGTCACGAGTTTTTGATGCTGCACTCGCCGTTCCGCCGCCCGCAAGCCCAGGTGCGTGTTCAGTACCCGGATCAGCCCAAAGGGCGTTAGAAGATCAACATCAAGAACGCCGCGCGGTTCACGCCGGTCACTACTGATGTCGTGCCGGCGAACATCGTGTGCCGGCAGATTGGTCAGGATCACATTGCCGTAGGAAGCCTCTTCGCGCATCAGGGTTTTGCCGAGAATCAGCTCCATGCCCAATTCCCGGGCCAGGGTCGTCTCGGTTATTTTGTGTTTGATTCGTTTCGGGAAATTGACCTCCTGTAGCCCGATGACGTTTGCCCGCAATTCCTGGAGCACGGAAAGCCCCCGGCAAGGGTCGTAGGTTTTGTCCGTGCCCACCCATTGATGCACGTTGTAAGTGGCTACGGTCAGGTCAGGCAAAGACATGCTCGGTCTCAGGTGAGTCGGCGTTTGAGCCATCTAGTGGCCAGGGTCAGAAAGACCACGGCGCCGACCATGGCCAGGATATTGACCAGATCCGGGTGGTTCAAGAAAGCCAGCAGCCGATCGGTGAAAAACGTCACGGCCAGAATGCCGGGCGCCATGCCCAGCAGGGTGCCCAGGACGTAGTCGAAAAAGCGGATGTGCGAGGCCCCGGCCACCAGGTTGACGATGGTGAACGGCGCAATGGGCAGGGTGCGGATTACGGCCACGCTGACCAGTCCGTGCCGTGCCAGATGCTTGCTGACCCGGTTCAGCCTGTTGCCGGCTATGCGCTGGATGCGCTTGCGGCCGAGTCTCATGCCTGCGCCGTATCCTGCCGCGGCGCCGATCTGCGATCCCGCGAAAGCCGTGAGCAGGGCGGGCAAGGGTTCCAGTAGGATAGCCGTCGCCCCGATGAGCACAGTCACGGGAAACATGGACAGGCCGCCGATGAGAAAGGCCAGCAGCAGCAATGGATACACGCCCCAGCCGGAAGCCGCACCCCGCATCAATCCGGCCAGAGCCTCGCGATTCAAGAAATCAGAGAGAGGCGTGAAGCGCCAGGCGGCGGCTAAGCCGGCAATGGCCACGGCCCCCAGGACCAGCCGCAGCCAGTTGGCGCGCAGCCACCCGTCCTGGGGCGATTGGTCGTCCGGGACAAAGACGTCCATCAGCCGGTCCATTTCCAGGGGCCGTTCCGGGTCGAGGATTTCCGATTCGCTGACCAGCTCCGGAAACTGCTCCTCCTGCGCTTCCAACGGCCCAAGTCCACGGGGGATTTTTTTCTGATCGGCCAAGGCGGACAATTCGTCCAGCGCACGGACAACGGAACCCGTTTTGGCCGTCAATGCGTCCACGCGGTCCGGCGAAACGCCGCAATGTTCAGCCAGCAGCTCGTTGCGCAGCCGCCGCACGCCTGCCTCCTGGCGCGTGGTGTGCGCCTCGATGGCCAGATCGCATTCCGTGTCCAGGCCCAGGGACCGGTTGCATAGATTGGATGAGCCGACGCGCAGCAGCCTGTCGTCCACGACCATCAGCTTGGCGTGGACCATGACGCCCTGTTTCGGTTGATCTCCGACCCAGGGATGGCGCAGCCGCAACCGGCCGTGCTTGTCCGCCGCGATCAGCCGGTTGAGGATTCTGCCGCGCTTGGCCTCCATGACCTTGTTGCCCAGCCAGCCCTGGATCGTCTTGGGCAGAATGATCACCACTTCCGGTCCCTGCTCTTCCTGCAAGCGTTCTTCCAAGACCCGGCAGAGGACCGGCGAGGTGAAGTACTGGTTCTCAATGAAGATGCAGCGCCGGGCCGCCTGGAAGACGTCCAGGAAAAGGGCTTCGACCTCCCTGATCTCCTGCCGCGACTTGTACTCCGGTTCGGTGCGCGCAATGGCCACGTCCACGCCTTCAAACCACGGCTGGATGGGTTCGGGCCAGATATCTGAACCGGCATTGGTTTGCACGGCGACCTTTTCCCGGGTGGCGCGTTCCCAGCGGGTTGCGCAGAGTTCGGCCAAAGCTGTCGCGGCCTGGCCGTCCACGAGCATCATGGCGTCATGGAACGGAGCGTAGCGGTCCCCGGCAGGCGTGGTCCGCCGCGGATCATCCGGCACGTGTTCGGAGGTATCCCAGCGGTAGTGGGTCAGGTCGATTCCGCCGCAAAAGGCTGTCTGCCCGTCGATCACGACAATCTTCTGGTGATGCGACGCGCCAAGGGGATGCTCGTCGTCCAGGTGGAAATGAATCCTGGGATGCGGAGCCCATCCCAGGTTGAAGAGCAGGCGCGGCTCGCGTTCCAGACCGAGAAGCATGGAAAAATTCCAGATCAGAATGCGGATGTCCAGATCAGGAGTATTTCGCGCCATATGGTCCAGCAAGGGCCCCAGCCTGGTGGGCAGGCCCTTGGCCCGGGCCCGGTCAGCCGCATCGCCGCGCAGCAGTTCAACCTTGCTGTGGATATCCCAGCCGAGGATGAACACCTGCTTGCGCGCCTTGAGCACGGTTTGATGAAACGCCGCAAAATACGCCTCGCCGTTGAGCAGCACGGCCGCGCGGTCGGCGTGGACGGTCTGCTGACAGTTCCGTTTGGGCTGAAGGATTGGAAAAGACGTTTTTGGCATATATTCAACTCTTCATTCAATCGTGTTCCATGAGGGCTGGCGTTGCTCAGAGTCTGTTCCAATTTAGCGGACTGCATCAGAGCCGCAAACCGTCTTGGTCCGGACGATGCCCCGCAACAGCCGTCCCAAAATGTCCGAGCCGGTGATCACGTGTTTTTCCTCCCCCCAATAGAGGATGATGTCGTTGTCGATAACGTCGTCGTCCATGCGTTCGGCGCAGACTTTCAACCGTGGGATGACGGCTCCCAGGCTGGTCATGTCGTCACGAACAACGATGGGCCGGTGACAGTGAACCAGCGGGTTGAATGTATCAGGGTGAAAGAAGGCATCCCGTAAGAAAGCGTTTGCATCCAGGGCCAACCGCGGCTCACCTTCATGGTCCACGAGGATGACCCAGGGTTTGCCGGAATTCTGGATAAGCTTCAGGAACGGATCCGTGCTGCTCGGCTTGATGGACGGGAATTGCGGCTTGTCGTCAACAAACTTCAAAGTCAGAATGCTTTGCGGATCAACGGCTTCGCCTTCCGCAGCCACGGGCAAATCGTCCAGGGCCAGAAAGTTCAGGCTGCCCTTGCCCTCGACATTGTCGATTTCCGAAGTCGATGACTGCATGTGCATCTTGATCAACTGCCGCAGGTCCTGTTCCCGGAAATACCCGATGCCCTCCGGCCCCAGCCATTTGTCCAGGATCAAGGCCGTGGGCTTGGCCACTGGATAGAGCGCGAACTGGTACATCCTGAGTACGGGTGCCAGCAGGGCCCCCATTTTCAGGGCGTTTCTGGAAAAATAGGCCTGAGGCATGATCTCGCCGCAGATGGTGATCAGCACCGTGGAGAACACAAACGCCAGCACCCCGGTGAGCACGGAATCCGAAAGCAGGGCCAGCAGCACGTTGACCCCCACGTTGGCCCAGAGGATCGTGACCAGAAGAAAGTTGGCGTCTTTGCGCAGGGCCAGGACGCGGCGGGCGTGTGCGTTGTTTTTGCCGGCCTCCAGTTCAAGGTGCAGCTTGCTCACGGAGAAATAGGCCAAGTTCAGTCCGGAAAGCGTAGCCGACTGGCTCAGGCAGAGCAGGATGCCGATCCAACTCATGGTCGCCATGGGAGATCCTTTGAAGAAGGTATGGATGTATGGACACTGACGACTTCCCGCAAAAAAACCGGCCAATGCGAGATATCTTTCTGGGAAAGCTTCATAAACTCCCATCACAGCTGGGATGGTCGGGCAGAATCAACCATCAGCCGTCATCCGGGCCGGCGCGAACGAATGTATCAGCACCAACTGCATCGACTCCGTCCGCGAGGGCATTGCAAATGGTTTTTGACGCCCCAGGAATTTGCCCAGGCCTTTCAGCCAGATGTGTCCTGGGACCGATTATCAGGTCGAGGCGGCCGGTTTGGAGGCTTCATGCCGTCGGGACATGCTCCGGGCCTATGCCCTTCTGTACGAGCGGCTTTCCAAGGCGGCGCCGAAAGATCAGGCTGTGGACCGGAAGGCGATGGCCTGACCGCCATTTTCACGATGGACAACCATTGCCTGAAGGCGACCTATTCCGGAAACCAATGTTCCATTGTCCTGCACATTATGGTCATGGAAATTGACATAATGCTTCAACTGGCGCAATGGATTTTTCTCAAATCGCGTCTTTCTTTTATTACCTGCAAGCCGTGCGGAGGGTTTGAATGTCGCATGACCAAATGATGATCATTGCCATACTCGCGGCCACCATGGGCATGTTCATCTGGGGGAAGTGGCGCCATGACATGGTCGCGGCGGGTGCTTTGCTGGCTTGCGTATTTACCGGACTGGTGCCCGGCGCCGAGGCCTTTGCGGGGTTCGGCCATCCTGCGGTGATCACCGTGGCCTGCGTCCTTGTTCTCAGTTACGGCCTGCAAAGCACCGGGGCCGTCGATGAGTTGGCCCGGAGGGTTTTGCCGGCTTCTGCGGGCAAGACGGTGAGCATTGCCGCGCTGACCGGATTGGGGGCCCTGCTTTCCGGATTCATGAACAATGTGGGCGCCATGGCGCTGCTGATGCCCGTTGCCGTGCAGGTTGCCGCCAAGCAGGGGTTGAGCCCCGGCAAGGTTCTCATGCCGCTGTCTTTTGGGTCGATTCTCGGTGGAACCATGACTCTGATCGGAACCCCGCCCAACCTGATCGTTTCCGGGTTCCGAGATGAAACCGGGCTGGGCGGCTATCGCATGTTCGACTTCGCGCCCGTCGGCTCCAGCGTGACACTGCTGGGAGTGGCATTCATCGTTCTCATCGGCTGGCGGCTGGTCCCGAACCGCAAGCAATCGGACATGGATGATTTCGGCACGGCCGCTTATACTACCGAAGTGCGAATCACCAAGGAAAGCAAGGCTATCGGGAAGCCGCTTCGGGAAGTGGAACGGATGCTGGATGAAGCCGACGCCCTGATCGTGGGCATGGTCCGTAGCGGTTTCCGGCTTTCCGCACCCTATCCCGGACGGATACTGCAGGATGGAGACATCCTGATGATCCAGGCTGTGCCGAAATCCTTGTCCACGGTTCTGACCGGAATCGGGTTGAAACTTGAGGAAAATGTCCCGCCTAAACCCAAGAATGACGGCAAGGACAACGATCGCGACAAAAAGCCCAAGGAAGAAAAGCGGGGAGATCCAAAAACATCCAAGGAACAGAACCTGGACAAAAGCAAAGAGAAAGCAAATGCCAAGGAAGATCAGGCTCCCAGCTCCAGCGAGATCATCGTCCAGGAACTCGTGGTCATGCCCAGCGCCATCCTGATTGGACGATCGGCCCGGGATCTGGAATTGCGGACACGGTTCAACATCAACCTGTTGGCCATTTCCCGTAGAGGGCACCGGAGCATCAAGCGGCTGCGCTCCACGTCCTTCCTGGCCGGCGACGTGCTGCTGATGCAGGGTGCACCGGAAGTGCTGTCCGGTTTTGCCGCGGAGTTCGGATGCGTGCCCCTGGCTGAACGAAATATCCGCGTGCCCGGCAAAGGACAGGCGCTGAAAGCCACCCTGGTCATGGCTGCCGCGGTGGCTGTCGCGGCTATGGGACTGGCCCCCGTGGCCATTGCCTTTGCCGCCGGAGTGCTGGCCTTGATGGCGCTGCGGGTTGTTTCACTTCGATCGGTTTATCAGGCCGTGGATTGGCCCGTGATCATTCTGCTGGGAGCCATGCTGCCTGTGGCCGGGGCCATGGCTTCCACCGGAGCGGCGAACCTGATCGCCCGCTTCCTGCTGGACAGTGTGGCCCAGGGCCATGCCGTGTTCGGCCTGGCTGTCATTCTCGTGGCGACCATGCTCATGACCGACTTCATGAACAACGCCGCCACAGCCGCGGTGATGTGCCCCATTGCGCTGAGCACGGCATCGCAGCTGGGCGTCAATTCGGATCCGTTCTTCATGGCTGTGGCCATCGGCGCCTCCTGCGCTTTCCTGACGCCAATAGGCCATCAGAACAATACCTTGATCCTCGGTCCGGGCGGGTTTCATTTCGGAGTCTATTGGCGGATGGGCTTGCCCACGGATCTGCTGGTGGTTGCGACCGGCCTGCCCATGTTGCTTTGGGTCTGGCCATTATAGTACTTTTTTTGAGGTGATGGATTTAATTGACGCAGGTCCAATGGACAATTGACGGGACGGTTTCGATGCGATAACATCATATCATCAAGATGATATCTCATCATGCAAAGCAAGGGGGATTCATGCGCACCACCCTGGATATTGAAGAGGATGTGCTGGCCGCGATCAAGGAGTTGGCCCGCGTGCAAAATGAATCAGCGGGCCGTGTGCTTTCCCGTCTGGCGCGGGAGGCCCTGGCAGGAAGTCAAAACCTGAAGTCGCTTGAATCCGAAAAAAAGGTTTCAGTCGCCGGCTTTCGTCCATTTGCAGCACGTGGGTTTGTGGTCGGCAACGACCAGGTCAATGCCCTGCGGGATCGAGAAGGGGTTTGATGCGTTCCCTGTTCGACGTGAATGTGCTCATTGCTCTCCTTGACGCCGGCCATGTTCATCATCGTTTGGTCACGGGCTGGCTGGATCAAGAAATACTCCATGGCTGGGCATCCTGTCCTCTCACCCAGAACGGGTGTGTGCGCATCATGTCTCAACCGGCGTATCCCGGCGCCTTGCCGGCTGGAGAGGTGGCCGCTCGGCTTGCCGAAGCTGCGGCCCACCCTTCCCATCAATTCTGGCCTGCCGACGTCAACCTGCTGGACGCGACAACCTTTCAGTGGGCGTATATTCTCGGTCATCGCCAGATCACGGACGCTTATCTTCTGGCTCTGGCCATAAGGTGGAAAGGACGTTTCGTGACCCTTGACCGACGTATTTCCTCCCAGGCCGTCACGGGTTGCGTCCAAAAACACCTGCACTGCATCACGGAACGCGCATGAACGAAATTTTTTGGACATCGTCCAAGATATTCACCAGGAGTCCTTGATGAACGACAGCGGCATACTTCCCAACGGCGAGGCAAAAGCATTCAACGGTCCCAGGGTATGGCCCGGCTCGCCCAACCCGCTCGGCGTCACCTGGGACGGCTCGGGCGTCAACTTCGCCCTGTTTTCAGCCCATGCCGAGAAGGTGGAGTTGTGTTTGTTCGAGGATGATGGAGTCACCGAGACAGCCAGAATTCCTTTGCCCGAGTACACCCACGAGGTCTGGCATTGCTATCTGCCGGATGCCCGGCCGGGCCAGCTTTACGGCTATCGGGTGCACGGCCCCTACGAGCCGTTGGCCGGGCATCGCTTCAACCCCAACAAACTTCTGCTGGACCCGTATGCCAAGGCTCTGGTGGGGGATCTGGAATGGGACGACGCCTTGTTCGGCTATCAGGTGGGTCATCCGGACGAGGATTTGTCTTTTGACGAGCGGGATTCCGCGCCGTTTCTCCCCAAGTGCCAAGTTGTGGACCCGGCATTCACCTGGGGCCGGCCCATGGATTTTCGGCCCTGGCACGAAAGCGTGATCTACGAGATGCATGTGCGCGGATACACCAAGCTGCACCCGGAAGTACCCGAGGAGTTCCGGGGCACGTTCGAGGGGCTGGCGACCCAGCCGGTCATCAACCATCTGAAGCATCTTGGGATCACGGCCATTGAGCTGCTGCCCATCCATGCTTTTCTGCAGGACCGTCATCTCATCGAACGGGGCCTGAGCAACTATTGGGGATACAATTCCATCGGCTATTTCGCGCCGCACCCGGCCTATCTCGGCCCCAGACAGCACCTTTCCTCGTTCAAGAGCTTCGTGCAGAAAATGCACGACGCTGGCATCGAGGTGATCCTGGACGTGGTCTACAACCACACGGCCGAGGGCAGCCACCTTGGGCCGACCCTGTCTTTTCGCGGCATTGACAACTATTCGTACTATTATTTGATGGGGAATGAGCCCAGATTTTACAATGATTTCACCGGAACGGGCAATGCCTTGGAGCTGCGCCATCCCAAGGTGTTGAGCATGGTCATGGACTCTCTGCGCTACTGGGTGCAAACCATGGGCGTGGACGGATTCAGGTTTGATTTGGCCACCACCCTGGCCCGGGTGGAAGGCCCCTACCACGAGCATGCCAGCTTTCTGGACGCCGTGGCCCAGGACCCTGTGCTGGGCGGCGTCAAACTTATCGCCGAGCCATGGGACACCGGCCTGGGCGGCTATCAGGTGGGTCATTTCCCGCCGGGCTGGGCCGAATGGAACGACCAGTACCGAGATGCCATGCGCAAATTTTGGAAGGGGGATGAAGGACAGCTTTTCTTTTTTGCCGAGTGTTTTTCCGCTTCCGCGGACATCTTCAACCGCCGCGGTCGGCGAACCTGGGCCAGCGTGAACTTCATCACGGCTCATGACGGTTTCACCCTGGGTGATCTGGTCAGCTACAACGAGAAGCACAACGACGCCAACGGCGAGGAAGGCCGGGACGGATCAGACAACAACAACTCCTGGAACTGCGGAGCCGAGGGAGAAACGGAAGATCCCGGGATTCTGGCCCTGCGCCGACGCCAGATGCGCAATTTATTGGCGACATTGATTTTTTCTCAGGGCATGCCCATGCTTCTGGCCGGGGATGAGTTCGGCCACAGCCAGAAAGGGAACAACAACGTCTACTGCCAGGACAATGAGATCAGCTGGCTGGACTGGCACGATTTGGACGAGGCGGGCAGGACCCAGATCGCCTTCGTCAGCCGTCTGCTTGATCTGCGTCACAAGCATATTGTCTTTCACCGCAACCGTTTTTTCCATGGAGAGATCATTCCCGGGACCGAGGTCAAGGACGTGGTCTGGATGCGACCTGATGGACGCGAAATGGGCGACGAAAACTGGGACGACCCCCATGCGCGCGCCCTGGCCATCCGCCTGAGCGGAGAGGCCGGGATCGTTCACCTCACGGAAACGGGTGAACAGGAGCCGGATGATACCTTTTTGCTGCTGGTCAACGCCGACCATGAGGCCGTGGATTTCGTCCTGCCCAACGGCGACGCCGGCGTCTGGGAGGCCCTGGTGGACACCACGGCCGAGGACGGAGGGGCGGAAAGCGGTCCTTTTCCGCCCGGAACCGTACTGCAGACGGGGGCGCGTTCCCTGCGGCTGTTGCGCTTGGTGCTGGAGTCTGGATAAGCCATGCCCGCGCAAGGTTTTGAACCATGAATCCTCTCTACCATCCCACCTCCTTCTACAGGCTCCAGTTCCACGCCGGATTCACCTTTGCCCAGGCGGCAAAGATCGCGCCCTACCTGCGAGATCTGGGCATCAGCCACGTCTACACCTCGCCCATTCTCGCGGCCCGACCCGGTTCGACCCACGGCTACGACATCGCGGACCATCAGGCTTTGAATCCGGAACTGGGGGGCCGCCAAGGCTTCGAGAGCCTGAGTGTCGCGCTGCGAGACGCAGGGCTCGGGCTGATCATGGACATCGTGCCCAATCACATGGGCATCGGCCGCGACGACAACCAGTGGTGGCTGGACGTGCTGGAGTGGGGCCGCAGCAGCAGGTATGCGCACTATTTCGATATCCAGTGGTTCCCGGAAACCCAAGGCATCCACGATCAGGTTCTGCTGCCCGTGCTGGGCGATCTGTACGGCAACGTCCTGCGGCGCGGGGAGCTGCGGCTGCGCTTTGACGCGCAAGCGGGCTCCTTCAGCGTTTGGTATCATGAACACCGATTCCCGGTCTGTCCGTCCACCTACGCCCGGATCCTTGCCCCGTGCCTGGAGACGGCCGGGAAACGACTTGCGGATAACCCGGACGTACGCGCCGCGTTCACTGAATCCAAACGGCTGCGCGTGAGGCCCCGCTCCGGGGTCCGACGCAAGGCCCTGCGCACCCGAGGGGAAACCTTCAAGGCCTTTTTGTCCGGGCTGGTCGCCAGACTGCCGGAGCTGGAGCGCATCTTGGAGCGGGCCGAAGTCCTGTTTTCCCCGGACGCCTCGGACGGCCGCGGCCTGGAACGGCTGCACAGGCTCCTGGAGCGTCAGCACTTTCGGCCGGCCTTCTGGCGGGTGGCCGGCCACGAGATCAACTATCGCCGCTTTTTCCAGATCAACGACCTGGCCGGGCTGCGCGTGGAGGAGCCGGAGGTCTTCGAGGCGGCCCACGGTCTGATCCGGGACCTTGTGGCCCAGGGTTTGGCGCACGGGCTGCGCATCGACCATATTGACGGCCTGTATGACCCTGAAAGGTACTTGCAGCGCCTGCAGGATCTGGTCGAGCCCTTGGCTGCGGATCTGGGGTTTGAGCCGGGCCGCTTTCCGGTTTACGTGGAAAAAATTTTGGAGGAGCACGAATCCCTGCGCTCCCAGTGGCCGGTGCATGGCAGCACGGGTTACGACGCCTTGAGCGAGATCAATGGCGTGCTGTACAATGCCTCGGGCGTGGCCCAACTGCGGGTCGTGTACGAGGCGGCCGAAGGAACGGGAGCAGCGGACGCGCACGGTGAGGCCGTGCGGGCCAAGCGCCAGATCATGGACCAGGAATTGGCCTCGGAGCTGGAGGTGCTGGCCACGGAAACCACCCGCCTGCTCAAGCGTGATCCCGCGACCCGGGACTTTTCCTGCGGGGAGATCCGCCAGGCCCTGCGCGAAATCGTCTCCCGCTTTCCCGTGTACCGGACCTATGTGGGAAAAAGGGGAGCTTCACCCGAAGACGTCCGCGATCTGGATCAGGCTCTGGAAATGGCCCGGCGCGCCCGGGCCGTGAGCCATCCCATGCTTTTCGACGTGCTTGAGGCCGTGCTCAAGGCCCGGTGGCAGCAGCGGGCCGACGGCCGACCCAGGGCCAGATGGCTGCGTTTGGCCCGCAAGTTTCAGCAGTTCACCGGCCCGGCCATGGCCAAGGGCATGGAGGATACCGCGTTCTATCGGGTCGTTCCCTTGGTTTCCCTGAACGAGGTGGGCATGGGGCCGCAACGCAAGGTCAGCACCGTGGCCGACTTCCATCAGCGGATGCTTTGCCGGGCTAACCAGTGGCCCCTGGCCATGGTCACCACGGCTACCCACGACACCAAGCGCAGCGAGGATGTCCGGGCGCGCATTGCGGCCTTGTCCGAGATGCCCGCGGTTTGGACCGAGCACGTGCAGCGATGGCAAACCCTGAATCGCCGGGTCAGGCAGGAATCAGGGGAAGCGGTGTTTCCCACCAGCCGGGACGAATACCTGTTTTATCAGACCCTGGTGGGTGTCTGGCCCTTGGTTCGACCGGGCAGCGGGCTGCCCGGAGCTGAAGCGCTGGCCGCTTTGAGCAGCAGGTTGCAGGCTTACATGGTCAAGGCCGCCCGGGAGGCCAAGACGCATACTTCCTGGCTCAACCCGGACGAGGATTATGAAGGCGCGCTTACAGGCTTTGTCAGCCGGATTCTGGAAAATCGGGCCGCCGCGCCTTTTCTGCGGGACGTCCAGGACTTCACGCAGATTCTGGCCGGACCCGGAACCTGCAACGCCCTGGCCCAGATGGTCCTGCGCCTGACCATCCCCGGCGTCCCGGACACCTATCAGGGCACGGAACTATGGGACGACTCCCTGGTGGACCCGGACAACCGGCGTCCTGTGGATTTCAGAGCAAGGAACAACAATGTGCAAAAATTTTTGGGAACACTGGAAAAGAAAAGCCTGGGCGGACTGGCCCGGGAACTGGCTGCAGCCTGGCGGGACGGACGGCTCAAGCACTTTCTGCTCTGGCGACTGCTGCGGCTGCGCAAGTCTGGGCCGGACCTGTTTTTGCGCGGCCAATACATTCCGTTGAAGGTTGCGGGCGCATATGCGGAACACGTTTTGGCCTTTGCCAGGCTCCTGGATGACCAAGCCGTGGTCGTGGCCCTGCCGCGTCTGATTCACTCCCTGGGTGCGACAGAGCAGGGCTTTTTATTGGCCGCTGCCTGGAAGGACACCGTGGTGGACGGCGTCGGCGCCTTGCCCGAGGGTTTTGCGGGCCGATCCTGGTCCAACATGTTCACTGGCGACGTGGTCTCGGGAAAAGATTTTGGCTTTGCCTGCGCCGACCTGTTCGCCCGCCTGCCTGTGGCCGTGCTGGCGGCCTGCTGAGGCAGGACCATTGCGCACAAAGCATCTTACAGCTTCATCATCTTCAGATAATTTGAAAAAAGCCGGGGATGCACCCGGGAATACCATTCAAAGTCCGCTGCGATCTCCATGCCGGGCACCATCGCCCGGACCACAGGCAGGCCGATGTCCTCGCGGGTCAGATCCACATAGACGGGCTGGAAGCCGTGGGCCGCCAGCACGGCTTCCAAAAGGGCCAGATCCGCGGCCGTGTTGCCGGTGGAATAGTCCGGCAGGTTTTCCACGGGCACCCGGAGCAAGCCTTCCAGACCGGGGGCCGAGCAAGACTCCGTCGGAAAAGGGAAGGGCGTCTCGGTCATGGCCGAGAGCAGCGCCCGTTTTGCGTTCAGGCCGGCTCCGCAGCCTTTGACGATCTGCTGGTTTTGATCGATGACAAAGCACTTGCAGCAGGGAACGCCCATGGCCGAAGTGAGATCCTGGAACTGGAGGCAAATCCCCTGCTTCTGGTAGTTTTGCAGCAGGCCGGCCAGCAGGGGGTCGCGGGTTTCCACAGTGAAGCACTGCCGGGGATCAAAGGGGGTGACGCTTTCGTGATCCCGCTCGATGATTTCGAGCAACGCGCTGATCTTGGCCTCCTCCAGCGTGTTGCCCGCGGCCAGACCTGTTGAGCCCAGCCCGCTGAAGAGCTTTCTTTCATCCAGATTGCAGAACAAAAACACGCATTGCGCCGGCACCAGGATCGGCTCAGGGCCGTTCACGCTGGTCCGTTCCCCCGTGATCCAGTGAAGCGGTTCGTCCTGATAGGGAACCTCCAGGGCCAGGACGTTGGGGTCCAAAATGGCTGTTACGCCCTTGCTAAGCGTTGAGAAGCTGCCATGCGCCAAGCGGTGGTCCCGGAGGTAGCCCTCGACGTGTGTTTTGGAAAAGGACGCGAAGGAAGATTTTCTCTCCACTATCTCCATGACATACGAGGCCATGGCGTGCTCCAGGGCCAGTCCTCGGCCGTAGGCGGTCTGCGCGCCGGCCAGGGTGTATCCGTGGCGGCCGCTTTGCACCCTGATGTCCAGCCGCCATTGCCTCAGCAGGGCGATGGGGCTGAGGGAAGCCTCATGGCGCTGCAATGGGCCGTGGACAATATCGAGTTGTTCCAGCCTTTCCAGACCGATGCGGGCGGTTTCCTCCGGTGCGGTGCGGGGCTGTGTTGCGGGCAGGGGGCCTGCGATGATTGTCTTTCGCAGCGTTTTGATATCCGGTAAAGGAGTTTCCTGTTTTGCCGAGGCGGCCTTGCAGGGAAAGGGCATTCCCGCCTCTTTCGGTGCGGGCAAGGATTTGTGCTCGAGCATGTTGGCGCGAAACAGTTTTATCCAACGCTTGTGCAGCGCATGGTCGGGAAGGAGCATGGCCCGCAGATGGATCAAGGGGGAATGTTCGGCCGAACGTTGGAGGCGTTCCTTGTTCAGGGTCTTGCGGATTTTTCGGAATCGGGCGGAAAGAAACACGGCTTCATGGAATACGGAGACCAAGGGGCTTTGCCTGCTCTCGTATTCTTGCAAGACATCGTGGATTCTTGACGGTTCCCATGTCCCAATTTGCTGCAGCACATGCTGGCGCATGAACACGTCGTTCGGATGCGCTTCCACGTAGGCCAGGCTCTGCTCAAAAGTCATTTCCTCGGGGGGCAGGCAGGCGAAAAATCCGGTGGCGGCTTCTGTTTTGACCAGGGTCAGGGTGTAGGACAGGGGCGATGGGATTGTGTGCATGATGTGGGTAGTGACGGAATCATGGCTTGGTGGAAAACGTCATTTTCACCGGGTTGTTGCCGCACCGTGAGGCGGCATCGGCTTGAACGAATTGTTCGATGTGGCCGCCCGTATGGTTTGACTGCCAGGCGGCATGGCTTTTTTTCCGTTTGGGTCAATGCGATTGTCCGATATTCATGCCTTTCCCACTGCTTTGAAGAAGGTGTAGCAAAACGTGCCGTCCGGCTCGGTCGTCCGATATAACGCTTGGATTCCTTTGTCGAACAAAAGGGGATCGATGAGGCCCTCCTCAATCGCCGATTGACGCACCCCCTCGATCATTGCGGTGAATGTTTTTTTCGTGAACCCGTGGACGATTGTCGGTTTGCTGGCATCAGCATACACCATTCGCGGGGATACCCGGATGGCGCCGTACCCGGCCGAAGCCAGCAATGGATACAACGACCTGCCGATAAGTGCGTTTCCGCCGGCCCGGGACTGCAATTCGACCTGGCAATGAATCGCGGCACGCGCTGCATCGCTGTCAGGATGAAAACAGACGGAGCCATGATCGCCTTCAATAACCGTGATGGTTCCTCCGGGCCGCAGAAACATCTTCAGCGTTTGCAAGGCGAGGGTCGGATCCCTCAGATGTTCCAAAACAAAGCACACAAAGGCATGGTGGAATGACGCCGGGGGAAAGGGCAGATGGAAAATGTCCGCTTGCTGGAAGCGGACATTGCCTAGCCCTGCCGCGCGGGCCTTTTCCCGGGCCTGGACGATTGAATTCGAGGAGATGTCAACGGATGTAATCATGGCTCCAGGGCTGTTCCGAGCCAGGGTCAGTGTTTGTGCTCCAACCCCGCAACCGGCTTCCAGGACCCTGCTTCCCGTTGGATATGCCGTGTCGGAATGCAGCAAGTCGATCAAGGTTGTTGCCTGATCCTGCAAGCGGATGTTCTCCTGGGAATCGTATCCGTGCACATAGGCCCTGGTCATGGCGAGGTTCTCCGTGTCGATCACCGACTCCGCCGGCTTTTCGGAGCGCGGCTACGGGAAAGTATTTTTGCGCAAAGATTTGTATTCGCCCGGCAAGGGAGCGGTCTATGGAGACCGGTCTGTTGCGTGGGCACCTCTGATACTGCCGCGACGAAGGAACCACAAATGTCAGCTGAGGGCAAGGGCCGTATCCGCTGCAACGGACCTGACTATCTGGCCCATGCCCTGCTGGACGCTGTGGTGGACAACTCTTTTCTGATTCTGGAAACGATCAGTACGGAACTGGAAAGCCTGGAAGAATCCCTGCTGACCGATTCAGCTCCGACCGACCTGCGCTGGGCCTGGAGCTAGCCTCTGGTCCCTTTGTTCATGCTCGGCATGGCCGTGGTCATGCTGCTCTCTTTCATAGCTGAGAAAATGGCTGTAGCCGGTCTTGATCCGGCATGCTGGCCTTTCGGCCGCTGAATAGCAGAATCACTGGGGGGCTCCCGGCTTCAGGTCCGGTTCTTGACGCCGAGGAAAACCTGCATGGGATATTCGCCTTCTCCGAGCAGATACGGATCATACAGCCCGTCCAGCGTTGACTGGTGCAGGATCAGCCCGTGCTTTTGGAAGGCCTCTTCCCAGCGCGTCTGGGGAAACAGGCCCAGGACGTGCTGGTCCGTGTGCATGGTCAGCTGGCCGTTTCGGCGGATCAGGTAGACGAAGGTGGCTTCATAGGTGTTGGGCCGCTGGGAAGGGACATGGTTGTTCTCCAGCAGAGTGACGTGGATGCCGTCCTTGTCGCCGGTATAGGCGAAATTGTTGTTCTGAAAAGTCTCAGCAGTCTTGCCCGTGATCAGCACGACGCCGCCCGGTTTCACATGCTCGACAGCCGTGGCCATGGCCTTGCGCAGATCCTCCAGGCAGACCATGTAGTCAATGCTGTCGGGTATCGCGACCACGTCGAACTGTTGCTCCAGCCGCAACGAGCGCATGTCCGCCTCAATGTATTCGATCTCTGGGTGAGTGGCCCGCGCCTTGGCCAGCATGCCCGGGCTGACGTCCACTCCCGTAACGGAGAAATGTCGCTTGAAGATTCGGTCCAGACCTCCGGCCCCGCTGCCCAGGTGCAGCATTGTTTCCGGAAAAAATGTGCAATACCGCAGAATAAGGGAGATGTACCGTTCGCCCTCGTGTTCATAGGAAGCGGGATCGGCAAGCCAGTCCTCGGTCCAGGCCAACTCGTTGTATGCTTTCCAGGGAGCGGACCCGCTTGCCGGGCAGTATGGGGAGAAAGAGGGGAATTTTCCCCGTACCCGATTAGGCCGGTGTTGCAAGTTTAAGTCCGACGATGCCGGCAATAATGAGCGTAACGCTGATGAGTCGAGCGGCGTTCGCAGGTTCTCCAAACAGGATGATGCCGAGCACCACGGTGCCCACGGCTCCGACTCCCACCCAAATGGCGTAAGCGGTGCCAACGGAAAGCGATTTCATGGCAACACCCAGCAATAAAAGACTGACAATCATTGACAAGGCGGTCCCGAGCATGGGCCACAAGCGGGTGAACCCGTCCGTGTACTTCAACCCGATCGCCCAGCCGACTTCAAACATGCCTGCAATGAAAAGAATGACCCATGCCATATGTATTCCTCTCAAAAATGCCGGGGTCGTCCCCGATTTATGTGGAGCGGTGAGGTCGTCCTCACTTCCTGTCAACAGCCTAGCGCCATCGCTGCCTATTTGTAGCGGTGGCGACGATAACCTTTTCCAAGCTGCGGTAATGCCTTTTCCAGGTCAAAGCCCTATGGATTCTCCTGATGTCATGAACAGGCCATTCCATTTGTTTTTGGCGAAACAGTAGCCGGGCGAGCAAGAAGCTGTCAACATGACCGCCTGGCATCCTAAAAATTTTTAAATTATTTTCAAATAGATACGATGAAAAACCTCCAGTTTTTTGCGTTTCGCTTTTAAGATGTTGTGCACCAGCCTTGTTGGCGGGTGATCAGTTCTTCCTTGTCCACGTTCTGTCTGTGGCTATTCCCAATGGCGATCTCGATGACGTGTTTCATGTTTGATGGGAATCGCTGTCGGGAGGAATGGGGCTCGATAAAATCACAAAAAGACAAAAGCGAACCCCGAGCGAAACCGATTCAGAGCAATAAAAAGCCATGCTCAATGTCAAGCGGTATGAATAAGTCAGGTCGCCAAAACAAAGCCTGAATGTTCCGGCTTTTCAGGGCCCAAATGGGGGGCGAGCCACGCAAGGATTTCAGTGCATGCCAATATCATGGAATCAAAGAAACCTTTGCTTTTGATTTGCATGCGCATCAAAATAGGGTAGAGTCGTTCGTTCTGTTTCACCGCATTCTCCAAACCAAGCGGTTGAAACGTCC
This sequence comes from Desulfonatronum sp., assembly GCA_011049455.1. Classification (GTDB taxonomy): domain Bacteria; phylum Desulfobacterota; class Desulfovibrionia; order Desulfovibrionales; family Desulfonatronaceae; genus Desulfonatronum. The sequence continues at coordinate 19,871 of DSBL01000119.1, forward strand.
GGCCCCGGGCGGTTGCCGTCGGAAGGGCTGCCGGGCTTGGATGACGATACTGTGCAAGCGAGATGGACATGACACGAAATTTCATCAACGCGGGACTGGTGCTGGAAGGCGGGGGGCTGCGCGGGGTGTTCACCTCCGGGGTGCTGCGCAGACTGATGGACGAGGGGCTGTGGTTTGCCTCGGTCTATGGGGTCTCCATGGGCGCGTGCAACGGGGCCAACTATGTGGCCTCTCAACCCGAGCGAAACCGGATGGTAAACACCCGCTTTGTGAACGACTCCCGCTATCTGAGCTGGCGCAGACTGCTTCGGGGCAAGGACCTCTTCGGCATGCAGTTCATTTTTCAGACCGTGCCGCGGGAGATCGTGCCCTTTGCCTACGATTCTTTTCGGGACAGCCCGGCGCGGTTCTGGGTGGGAGTGACGGACTGCATCGAGGGCGAGGCGGTCTGGCTGGAAAAAAGCGATTTTGCCGACAGCGGCGAATCCGTGGACACGGTGTTCCAGGCCACGGCCAGCCTGCCCGTGATATCCGCTCCTGTGCACTACGCCGGGCGCATCGTGATGGACGGGGGCATTGCCGATCCCATTCCCATCCGCAAATGCCTCCAGCATGGGGATGCCAAACAAGTGCTTGTCCTCACCCAACCCGCCGGATTCGTGAAGCAACCGAGCAAAAGCATGTGGGCTTGCCGCTGGCGGCATCCCGATCTTGCGGGCATGCACCGGCTGTTGGCGCATCGTCACGAGGTCTACAATGCGACTTTGGCCCTGATCGAGTCCATGCAAGCTCGGGGCGAAGTCTTTGTCATCCGCCCGGAAACAACCATGGGCGTGGGCAGGATCTGTCGCACGCCCAAAAAACTCTATGATCTTTACGACCATGGCTACTTTATGGCTGAGAGCCGGATGCAGTCGCTGCGGGCGTACCTGGAATCCTGATCGCATATGCGTTCTTTCTTGTGCAATGCCGGATCCGGCTGAAGAAGGATCGATTGCGAATGCGATGACGACAACGAGACAATCGAATTGGCGCAAGGCAGGCAGGATGCTCGCCCCACCATGCCTTTTTTGGGTGGGGTGCATGAGGAACTTATCCCGTTTCCCCAGTCCGTTTGATCGCAGGATGGGCCTTGCTTTTCAGCGCTGTCGCAAACTCCCTCGCCGGTTTCATATGTTCAAACGATTGCTCAATTGAAACAGAATGATCAATGGATGCGTCCGGCAATCGTTTGAACTGACGAATCCTGGCTCGGTCAGGCAGTGCAACAGCGCTGAAAAGCAAGGCCCATCCTGCTTGAGACAAACTCCTCATGCTCCCTTCAGGGTGCGGCAGCACCGTCTTGAAGCAGGGCCGTCCTGGCAGTTGATTCACCGAGACTTTTGTGGTCATGATGTCGACCATGAATGAGTCAAGCAAGGGGTCCGGTTTTCTGACGCCCCTCCAGCAAAGGCTGATCAGCGTTGCCCTGGTGGTTTTGGCCCTGCTCCTTATCGGCGGCTTTGCCTGGGGCGTGTTTTTGCTGTTGCGCGGGCTCGTGGTTTCCTTTGCGGAAATTCTCTGGCCTCTGGCCGTTGCCGGAATCCTGGCGCTGCTTTTGCGGCCGGTGGTCCTCTGGGCGGAAAGAACGGTCAGGATCGGACGGATCGGGGCAATCCTCCTGCTCTACGGCCTGGCGCTTGTGGTTTGTCTGGCCCTGATTGCCTTGATCTTGCCCATGCTCCTGTCCCAGGCGCGGGATTTTCTGGAATACCTGCCAACCGTGGTGGACAAGTTTACAGCGATGATTTTGCGCATTGCGCCGGAAGCTGGAAAATGGCTGCAGACCTCGCTCAGCGAGGAGGCTTTGCGCGGCCATCTGCAATCGATTGCCGAGCATTTCCGCAAGGTCCTGGAACTATCCTTGCCCGCACTGAACACCCTGGGCGAATACGTGGCTCAGGTGGTGACCTGGGCCGCGGGTTTGGCCATCATCCCGGTGTATTTGTTTTTTTTCCTGCGCAGCGATCAAGACCCGCTCAAGGCCATGGACGAGCAACTTTCCTTCATCCCGACCAGGGTCCGCGAAGACATCACCTTTTTGATCGGGGAATTCGCCCGGATCATAGTCGCCTTTTTCCGGGGGCAGATTCTGATCGGCCTGATCATGGGCGTGCTCATGGCCTTGGGGTTTTCCTTGGTGGGCCTGCGATTTGGGGCGTTTTTGGGCGTGATCATCGGCCTGCTGAACATCATTCCCTATCTGGGCAGCATTCTGGGGCTGCTGACGGTCCTGCCCCTGGCATTTTTTCAGCAGGACGGCGGCTTGTTGCTTCTGGTGCTGGTGTTGGCCGTGTTCGTCGTGGTTCAGTTGGTGGAAAGCTATCTGCTCACGCCGAAAATCATGGGCCGGAGCACGGGCCTGCATCCCCTGGCGATCATCGTGTCCATCTTTTTCTGGGGCAAGGCCTTAAGCGGCGTTTTGGGCATGGTTCTGGCCATTCCGCTGACCGCGTTTTTCGTGGTGGCCTGGAGGCTCATCAAGCGCAAGTATTTGGAGGATCACGCGCTTGCCGCGTGATAATACATACAACCTCACTCCAAGCGAGGAGCGATATTTATGGCCGTTCATCCCCTGGCCGGACACCCGGCGCCCGAGGACATGCTGCCCAATATTCCCCGAAGCATGTCCCGCTACTACACCATTGAGCCGGACCCGGAGGTCCCGGAACAGCGCGTGGCCTTCGGCACGTCGGGTCATCGCGGGACGGCGGACGCCGGTTCGTTCAACGAGGGGCACATCCTGGCCGTGACCCAGGCCGTCTGCGAGCACCGAGCCGCAACGGGCATCATCGGCCCCTTGTTCCTGGGCATGGATACCCACGCCCTGTCCGAAGCGGCCTTGGCCACGGCCCTGGAAGTGCTGGCCGCCAACGAGGTCACGGTGATGTATCAGCAGGGACTGGGCTACACGCCCACGCCCGTGATCTCCCACGCCGTTTTGACATACAACCGGGACAATCCGGGAAAGCGGGCCGACGGCGTGGTGATTACGCCCAGCCACAATCCGCCGGAGTACGGCGGGTTCAAGTACAACCCGTCCCACGGCGGCCCGGCGGACACGGACGTGACCAGGGCCGTGGAGGCGCGGGCCAATGTATTGCTGGAGAAGGGGCTGGCCGGGGTCAAGAGGATTTCCCTGGTCCGGGCCCTGACCGTGCAGACCACCCATGCATATGATTATGTCCGACCCTACGTGGAGGATCTGGGCAATGTGGTGGACATGTCTGCCATTGCCCAGGCCGGTCCGGCCCTGGGCGTGGACCCCATGGGCGGATCGGGCATTGCCTTCTGGGAGCCCATGGCCGAGCGCTACGGACTGAACCTGACCGTGGTGAACAAGAGCGTGGACCCCAGGTTCGCGTTCATGCCCCTGGACAAGGACGGGGTAATCCGCATGGACTGTTCCTCGCCCTATGCCATGGCCGGGCTGCTGGCCCAGAAAGACCGCTTCGACCTGTGCTTCGGCAATGATCCGGACTACGACCGCCACGGCATCGTGACCAGGGCCGGGCTGATGAACCCCAACCATTACTTGGCCGCGGCCGCGGCCTATCTGTTCACCCACCGGCCGGGCTGGGCCGCAAATCTGAAGGTGGGCAAGACCGTGGTCACCAGCGCCATGCTGGACCGGGTGGCCCAGGCCCTGGGCCGGTCCGTGTTTGAGGCGCCCGTGGGCTTCAAATGGTTCGTGCCCGGTTTGCTGGAGGGCGCGTTGGGCCTGGGCTGCGAGGAAAGCGCCGGGGCCTCGTTTTTGCGCAAAGACGGCACGGTCTGGACCACGGACAAGGACGGCCTGATTATGGACCTGCTGGCCGCGGAAATGCTCGCCGTGACCGGAAAAACGCCCCAGGAACTTTACGATGAATTGGCGGACAAGCTGGGCCGGCCTGTGTACGAGCGGCGGCAAGCCCCGGCCAACCGGGAGCAGAAGCAGGCCTTCAAGACCCTGACTCCGGCCATGATCCAGGCCGATCATCTGGCCGGGGAAAAAATCCAGTCCGTGCTGACCACGGCGCCGGGCAACGCTGCAATCCTTGGCGGACTGAAGGTGGTTACGGCCAACGGCTGGTTCGCGGCCCGGCCCTCGGGCACCGAGGACATCTACAAAATCTATATTGAAAGCTTCCGCGATCAGAACCATCTGGAGCTTTTGGCCCAAGAGGCCCAGGCTTTGGTGGACGCGGCGTTCGCGCAGGCCGGGGCCGGTTGAGGCCCGCCCGCTCATGTCCATCCTGTTCATTCACCCGGCTGTGGCCAAACCCTGCGAACCGCCCGCGGGCATTGCCCGATTGGTCGGTGTTTTGCGGTCCTTCGAGATTCCCTGCGGAGTTCTGGATGCCAACTTGGAAGGGCTGCTTTGGCTGATGCGCCGGCCCATTGCGGCGTCGGACCGGTGGACCAGGCGGGCCGTGCGCAACAGGGAACACAATCTGGAGAGGATCAGGGGATGGAACGGGTATGCCCGCATGGACGGCTACAGGCGCGTGGTGGCCGATTTGAATCGTTTGGTGGCAACTTCGGTCCAGGGAACCCGCATTCGGATGAGCCTGGCCAATTATCAGGACGCCTGTCTGACCCCTGCGCGCAGCCAGGATCTGTTGCAAGCCGCGGAACGTCCCGAACAGAACCCTTTGTATTCCTATTTTGAGCCGCGTTTGACAGCGCTGATGGAGGCGGAGCAGCCCGGTTTGGTAGGTATTTCCCTGAACTATTTGAGTCAGGCTTTGTGCGCTTTTGCCATGGCGGGTTTTCTGCGCCGGAACTGGCCCGAAGTGCCGTTGATCATGGGAGGCGGCCTGGTTACGTCCTGGATGCGCAGTCCGGGCTGGAGCGATCCCTTTGCCGGACTGGTGGAGGAGATGGTTGCCGGAGCCGGGGAGGAGCCGTTGCTGGCCCGGTTCGGCATATATGCCCGTAAAAGGTTGGGCAGGCATCTGGCTGTGGAATGCAGCCTTTTTCCCGTGCAGGACTATTTTGCGCCGGGACCGATACTGCCGTACAGTGCGTCTCGGGGATGTTATTGGAATCGTTGCGCTTTCTGTCCGGAACAGGCCGAGGGCAATCGGTACGTACCAACAGCGCATTCCCAGGTGGTTGCGGATCTTCACGGGCTTGTCCGACAAACCCGGCCGGTGTTGATTCATCTGCTGGATAACGCGCTCAGTCCGGGTCTGCTGAAGACGCTGGCCATGAACGCTCCCGGCGCCCCGTGGTACGGATTTGCCCGTTTCAGCCAGGATTTGGCCGAAGTGGAGTTCTGCCAGGCTTTGCGGGCATCGGGATGCGTGATGCTCAAGCTCGGTCTGGAATCCGGCGACCAGGGTGTGCTGGACCGGGAAGGCAAAGGAGTGGATTTGGGGCTGGCCGCGCGTGTGCTGAAGAATCTTGCGACGGCGGGTATTGCCGCGTACGTTTATCTCCTCTTCGGCACACCGTCGGAGTCCGAGGACGAGGCCAGGGCGACCCTGGAGTTCACGGTGTTGCACAGTGAAGACATCGCCTTTTTGAACTTGGCCATCTTCAACCTGCCCCTGGCCGGTTCGGGCCGCGAGGGCCTTGAAGTGATCCCGCATTCGGACGGCGATCTGTCCCTGTATGCCGGTTTTCGCCATCCCAGGGGCTGGGACAGGACCAAGGTGCGTCGGTTTCTGGACCGGGAGTTCCGGAGGCATCCGGCCATGGCGGCAATCCTGCGCCGCGACCCGCGGTTTTTCACGTCGAACCACGCCGCGTTCTTCAGCATGGTCGCGGCAGGCGGCCCTGGGATGCGAACAGTTTCGACACCTTGAAACAGGACACGCACCGATCCGCCATGTCAGCTGTCATCAAGGGGGAAAACCATGGATGTTTATGCAGAATTGATGCGTAAAGTATTTTCTGACGAATCTTTGCAGCCACAAGTGCTCGGCATCGGTGGCAGCCCGAGGAAAGGAGGCAACACGGATATCCTTCTGGAGACCATTCTCAAGGGGGTCAGGGAAACCGGGACCGTCGCCCGCGCGGTGCATCTGCGGGACGTGCAGTTCCAGCCGTGCATTGGCTGTGAAAAGTGCAGGAAAGACCGGATCTGCACCGGGCTGCACGACGGCATGTCCCTGCTCTATCCGCCAATACTGGAATCCCGGGGTCTGGTCCTTGTATCGCCCACCCACAACTACAACGTGACGGCCTGGATCAAGGCGTTCATCGACCGCCTCTATTGTTTCTATATCTTTGAGAACAACAGGCCGAGAGGGTGGTCCAGCCGACTGGCCGGACAGGGGCGCAAGGCCGTTTTGGCCGCTGTGTGCGAGCAGGTGGACAAAGAGGACATGGGCTTCACACTGGAGGCCATGCGCCGTCCCCTGATGGCCCTGGGCTACGAGATCGTCGGGGAACTGCCCGTATACGGGGTCTTTGACAGGGCCAAAGTCAAAGAGAACCTGGAAGCCCTGGAGGCTGCCCGGCGGCTCGGCGCTGTCTTGGCAAGATCCATGGCGCATTGAATCGCAATGGCCGCTATGCGGGCTTGATACAGCGCGTCGGCTGCCCCGGCGTTTTTTGCGCATGCACCGGCTGTCAGGCGCATAAAAGTTTGGAGTAAAGAATCAACGAACTCAATTCCAGGATGCCATGTCGCGTTTGCTGATCATCATCGGGTGCGTGTTCATCCTTGCGGGAATGGCATGGCTCTATGCGCCGTGGCTTCTGAATTGGTTCGGCAGGTTGCCGGGCGACATCCGCATCGAATCCGGACGCACCAAAGTTTTCATCCCCATTACCTCCATGGCGGTCATCAGTATTGTCTTGACCGTGCTGATCAACCTGTTCAGGCGGTGAAGTTCGTTTAATGCAGTGGCCGCTCAACTCGTCTGATCCACGACGGTGCCGGAATACCGGAACAGGAGCTGCAGCAGGATTTCCTCCATGGACAGGGTCGGCGTCTGCCGCCTGGCCTCCACGGCCTGGTCCAGCAGGTCGGCCTGGGATTCCAGCCCCGCGGCCTGATAGTCCAGGCCGTCCCGGCGGCGGGAGTAAATGTCCTCGATGGTGCCCGTGTCGCCGATATAGCCTGAGAGCAAATCCAATTGATCCTGTAAGCTGCCCTCGGGATCGTCTTTGAGGTCTTCGCCTTTGAGGCCGTCCCAGTCCACGGAATCCAAGGGCCGAAATGTGACGTTGAACCCGCCGTCCAGGAATGATTGAATATGCACGTTGCCGTCCGCGTCGATCTGACCCGTGCCCCACTGGCTGCTGTCCAACAGGGCGATGCCATTATATTTCGTGTTCTCGACAATACTTGTGATTTTGTCCCGCAGGGCGTCGTATTCTTCTTTTGCTGTGGCGCTGTAGTCCAGATCGTTCTCGGCGATTTTTTTGGCCAGCGCCTCCATTTCTTCCAGCGTGCTTTTGATCGTGGCCACGGCGTCCGCGGCAATGCCCATCATGGACGCGGCTTCCTTCAGGTTGCGGGCGTTCTGGCGGATGGTGGCGCTGTCCGATCGCAGCTTGCCGGTGATGGCCTCGTCAAAAGGGTTGGTCAGGGGTTTGACAGGCTGCTTTCCGAGAAGCATGGACCGCAGGTTCGCGCCCACGGTGGAGCCGTGAAAATAGGCGTTCATCAGCATGTCCTGCTGCAGCATTTGCATGGACGTGTCATAAGCCAGAGCCTTGTAGAGGTCTGTTATGGCCATGGGCGGCTCCCTGAGTATGGATCTGGTTTCACCGAAAGTTATTTAATGCAAATTGTTCCCGCCATGTCCTTCATGAAAGTTTCGTACCAAACCGGTCGGGCCGCCGCAATAAAAAACCTCCTCGGGCAAGAGAACTCTCGCCAGGGGAGGTTGTTGCGCAGGTAAAGGTCGGAACGAAGAGAATGCCGAATCAACCTTGGGTTACGGTCCGCTCCAGGATGCGGTAGGTCCGTTCGACCATGTTCCGGGATTCGATCAGCAGCCCGGCCTGGATCATGGCATTATCAAAGATTTGTTCGGCGACGGTACGGGCAAAGGTCTCGTCCTTCTGGCGCAGCCCTGCCAGACCCTTGATCAGGGCGTGACGGGGGTTGATCTCCAGGGTCTTGGGGCTGGCCGGAATGGTTCCCTGGGTGCTGCCCGCGGCGCGCATGATCCGCTCCATGGAGCTGGTCACATGGGCATCCGGATTGACGATCATGGCCGGACTGTCCTCCAGGCGTTTGGACTCCTTGACCTCTTTGACGCTTTCGCCCAGGACCTGCTTCATCCAGGCGGCCAGGTCCGTGGCAGCTTCCGTTGTCAGATCGTCCTCGCGCGGCGTGTCCTGTTCCTTGGCGTCCTTGGCATCGGGCAGTTCCAGATCGGCCCGGTCTGCGGAAACCAGTTTTTTGCCGTCGAATTCCTGCAAGTGGCCCATGACGAAGTCGTCAATGGGCTCCATGGTGTAGATGATTTCCAGGTCGCGCTTGCGAAATGCCTCGGTGTACGGGCCGGCCTCGATGGCTTCCCTGTTCGGCCCGTGGATGTAGTAGATGTCTTTTTGGCCTTCAGCCATGCGGCCAACGTACTCGGCCAGGGAGATCAGTTTGCCGGATTCGGTGCGCGAGGACTCGAAGCGCAACAGCTTTCCCAGGGACTCGCGGTGGGTGAAATCGCTGACCACGCCCTCCTTGAGAAATCCGCCAAAGGTGGTCCAGAATGTTTCATAGGCTTCGGCGTCGTTCTTGGCTGTCTCCTCCAGGTGCTTGAGAAAGCGTTTGGAAACCACGGAATTGATCTTGCGCACCAGGGAACTGTCCTGGAGGGCCTGCCGGGAGATGTTCAGGGGCAGGTCTTCGGAATCGATCACGCCCTTGAGAAAGCGCAGCCATTCAGGAAGGATGGTCTTGGAGCGTTGCTCGATGAGCACCCGTTGGCAGTAGAGATTCACGCCGGGCTCCATCCGGCCCAGGCCGAAATGCTCGAAGTTTTCCCGGGGTACGAAGAGCAGGGCCTTGATGGCCAGGGGCGCGTCCGTATCAAAATGCAGCTTGAGCAAAGGCTCGTCAAAGGCGTTGGCCACGTATTTGTAAAATTCGGTATATTCTTCGGCCGTGATTTCGTTCTTGCTTTTGGTCCACAAGGCCTGGACCGTGTTCACGGCCTCGCCGTCCACGGCAATGGGGAAGGGCACGAAGCTGGAATACTGCTTGACGATGCGCTTAATCCTTTCCGGATCGGCGAATTCCTTGGCGTCCTCCTTGAGTTTCAGGGTGATGGTCGTGCCGCGTCGAGCGTTCTGGGCCGGAGTGATGGTGAAGGTGCCGGAACCGTCGGATTCCCAAATATGGCCGGGATCGTCCGGCCTGAAGGAGCGCGATTGGACCGTGACCTTGGAGGCGACCATGAACGCGGCGTAGAAGCCGACCCCGAACTGGCCGATGAGGTTTACGTCCTTGGTGCCCTCAGCCAGCTGGGACAGGAAGGTTCTGGTCCCGGAATGGGCGATGGTGCCCAGGTTGGCTTCCAATTCGCCGCGGTCCATGCCGATGCCTGTATCCGTGACAGTCAGGACATGGTTGTCCTTGTCCACGGTGACGGTGATTTCCAGGGACAGGTCCGGATCGGTCACGTCCTTGGTGGTCAGGTTTTGGTGCCGGAAACGCTCCAGGGCGTCCGCGGAGTTGGAGATCAGCTCGCGCAGGAAGATCTCCCGTTCAGTATACAGGGAGTTGATGACGATATCGAGGATCTTCTTGACCTCAGCCTGGAATTCCCGGGTTTCGGGTTGGGGTTGGGCGGTTTTGTTCATGAATCGACCTCTTGAATGAATAATTTGGTTTCAGCAAACATGCTTGGGTCCACAACACAACAACATGAGATATTAATACCGATGAACGTCAGGTCAACAGGGTTGAGGAGCACCTCACCGAAAGCCCGTGAGCCTGAAACAGATTCGCCCCGCGATTGTCGCTCGGCGGGGTGGACAAAGCTCTTGAAATCAGCACATGATGCCGCCTTGGATTCTAACGACTCGTGCAACCTGTGCACGCAATCAAAACCTTTTAAACGGAATGATCATGGAAGTGCAAAGTTTCTGGAACAGCCTCAACCTTGTCAGCGGCGAGCATGCCTGGATCACCCAGGTGTTTATTGTTATTTTTCTGTCCCTGCTTGCCGCATTGATTCAGAAAATCGTCCTGACCAGGCTGCACGCCAGATTGGTCAGGACGGCCAACCAATGGGACGATGCCGTCCTGGACGCCCTGCGCCAGCCCCTGACGGTCCTTATCTGGCTGCTGGGCATTGCCTTCGCGGCCTACATTGTCGGCGAAAAAACCGAGACGCCCCTTTTTGACGTAGCAGTCCCCCTCCGGGATGTCGGCGTCATCGCCTGCATTGCCTGGTTTTTGATTCGTCTCATCAAGCGCGGCCAGGGCATCGTCATCGAGACACGGAGAGCGCGCGGCAAAGGGGTCGATCTGACCACCGCCGATGCCGTGAGCAAATTGTTGCGAGTATCCGTAATCATCACGGCCGCGCTGGTTACCCTGCAAACCATGGGCTTCAGCGTGTCCGGCGTGATGGCGTTCGGCGGCGTGGGCGGCATTGTCGTCGGTTTGGCGGGCAAGGATCTCTTGGCTAATTTTTTCGGGGGCTTGATGATCTTCATGGATCGCCCCTTTGCCGTGGGTGACTGGGTCCGCTCGCCGGATCGGAACATCGAGGGCACGGTGGAGGACATCGGCTGGAGGCTGACCAGGATCAGGACGTTTGATCAGCGTCCGCTCTATGTGCCTAATTCGACCTTTTCGACCATTGCCGTTGAAAATCCTTCCCGCATGAGGCATCGTCGAATTTTTGAGACCATCGGCGTGCGGTACGATGACGCAGACAGGCTCAAACCCATTCTGCACGATGTGCGGAACATGCTCCTGGAGCACGAGGACATTGAGCAAGGGCAACTCACCATGGTCTATTTCAATGAATACGCCGTATCCTCCCTGGATTTTTTCATCTACTGCTTCACCAAAACCACCGTTTGGAAGGAATATCACCGGGTCAAGGAGGACGTGCTTTTGAAGATCATGAACATCATCACGGAACACGGGGCACAGGTGGCTTTCCCGACCACTACGGTCCATGTTCCGGCCGGGATTTCTTTGCCCCTGGAGCCCCAGGGGAGGCCATCCGGTCCGCAGCGTTTCCAGGAATCAGGTCCAGAAACTCACATTTCCGCCTCAGCCGCGGGAAGCGCTTCACCTGCGTCAGAATGACGAAAAATTTTGTTGCTCCGGCGCCACGATCAGGTAAGATGCGATGATTGAAGAAAAAACAGCTTGCGAGTCAAGAGCAGATTCTGATTTGATTCCGTTTACATTTCAGCTGCAGGGCCAACGCATATCTTTCAGGGAGCTTGTGTTGCGGGGAAAAAATGTTCCAGAATGGAATTGCTGACCAGCATGCCCGCCTTGGTCAGGCGCAGGCGGCCTTCGCTGATCCGGATCAGCTCGTTTTGGCGCAACACCTGGATCAGTCGGGCATGTTCGCGGAGAAAGGTTTTGCCGGCGGCGCGGGTGTAGGCTTTCAGTTCCAGGCCGCAGGCGGTGCGTAGCGAAAGCATGATCAGCTCCTTGACCCGCTCGGAGGGGGTGAGCTCCTGGGCATTTTCTCCCAGCCGTTCCCAACGGACGAGTCGGGCGTATTGATTCAAATTTTTGGGGTTTTCCCACCTTCGTCCCCCCAGGGTGGACACTGCCCCGGCCCCCAATCCCAGGTACTCCACGCCGTCCCAGTAGCCCTGATTGTGGCGGCAGGCGTAGCCCATACGGCTGAAGTTGGAGATTTCATACTGCAGAAATCCCCTGGACTCCAACATTTCGGCGCCCCTGAGGAACATTTTGGCCTGAACATCCTCCGCGGGCAGCGTGGTCTCGCCGGAGACCACGGTTTGGGCCAGGGGCGTGTCCCCCTCGATGCTCAGACCGTAGCAGGCAATGTGCTCCGGCTGGAGGGACAAGGTCTTGTCCAGGGTTTGCAGCCAGCTGCGCAGACACTGGCCGGGCAAGCCCCAGATCAGGTCCAGGTTGATGTTCTCGAATCCGGCCCAGCGCGCCAGATCAAAGACCCGGACGCCCTGGGCCGCGTCATGCCTGCGTTCCAGGCGGCGCAGCTGGGCGTTGTCCAGACTTTGCAGCCCGAGGCTGAGACGGTTGACGCCCAGGGATTTCAGGCCGCGCAGATACTCCGGGTCCTCGCAGGAATCCGGGTTGGCTTCCAGGCTGCACTCAAGTCCGGGTTGCAGGGAAAACGCAGTGTCCAGGGCGCGGATGATCCGCTCCAGCCCGGCCAGGGAAAGCAGGCTGGGCGTTCCTCCGCCGAAATAGAGCGAGGAAACGGGAACGCTGCCAAGGCGCCGGCCCCAAAAGGCGATCTCTTTCAGAAGCAGATTGAGATAGGCGTTCAGGCTCAACTGATCGGACAGAGGCAGGGAAAAGAAGGAGCAGTAAGCGCACTTGCTGCGGCAGAAGGGCACGTGGATGTAAAGCAGCATAAAAAATTCTGCCAGGCCGATGAAAAATTTCAGCCGGTCGCGTTGTCGGGAAAATCTTGCGGCCTCAAGTATGTCGGATGCGCATCGGCCTTGTCTTCCCCGACGCCTTGCCGACGAGCTTTTTGATCGGGCCGGAGCCGGCGGCAAGGGGGCTGAGGTCGATGAACCATTCAGTCTTCGCGGTGAACAGCAGGGGTGGTTTCTAAAGTTCCGGCCAGACGCTTGAGTTTTTTTGCATGCCGCTCCAGCTCGCTGTACAGACAGCCGCAATAGTTTTGGCGGTAAAGCCCCCATTGTCTGGAAAGGTCAATGCCCTGCTGCCAACCGGGACGAAAGTCCTCTCCGGGAAAGCGGATGCCGGTTTCCTCCTGCAGGGCGCGACCCCGGGCCAGGATGGCCTCGCGGTTCTGATACCTGCTGTAGAGCAGCGTGGTGCTCACGGCCTGAAAGCCGTTGTCCCGGGCAAAGGCGAAGGTCCGCTCCAGGCGCAGACGGTAGCACTGTTCGCAGCGCTGCTCTTCCCTGTTGGCCACGACCCGGAAAAACAGTCTGGGGTTGTATTCCCCGTCCAAATAGCACACGGGCAGGCCAAGCCGGACCGCGGCAGCCTCCAGAGCCTCCCTGCGGCGCAGATACTCGGCCGCTCCATGGATGTTCGGATTGTAAAAAAAGCCGGTCACATCATGTCCCTGTTCCCGCAAACGCATCACCGGAATCAAGGCGCAAGGCCCGCAGCAGACATGCAGGAGAAATTTTTCAGGCATCACGAGCATGATCGTTTCCGGAACATGGACACAACGGATAAAGAGGGTTTTTCACGGTTCGCCATCATTCCAGGCAGCCTTCCGCAAGGATCAGAATGGAATTTTGGAAGCGTTCCTCCAGGTCCCTGATCATGATTCGTTTGTGGTTTAACAGGTACAGGGCCAATTCGCCGTCGACGCGGTATTCCAGGGGAGTGGGGCAGTTCTTGCCTCGCAGTTTGCGGTAGATGTCCTTGAGAGCCTGCAGGGCGCGCCATTCCATGTTGCGGCGTTGTCCCCAGCCCTTGCAGTGCGGACAGGGTTCCGTGCTTACGGACAGGGCCGAGGAGCCCAGGCGTTGGCGGACCATTTCCAGCAGCCCGAATTTGGACAACCGACCCACGTCCACCCTGGCCCGGTCCGCCTTGAGCGCGTTTTTCAAGGCCTTTTCCACTTCCCGGCGGTGTTTGGGATCGCGCATTTCAATGAAATCGATGACCACCTGTCCGCCGATGTCCCGTAGCCGCAACTGCAGGCCGACCTCCTGGGCCGCCTCCATGTTGGTCTTGAAAACCATTTCATTGAAATTGCTGCCGCTGATCTTCCCGGAGTTGACGTCCACGGCCATCAAGGCTTCGGTCTGGTCGAACACCAGACGGCCGCCGCTGGGCAGGGATACCTCCCGGCCGAAAAGCTGCTCCAGCTGCTTTTCCAGGTTGAAACGTTCCCACAGCGTGCGTTCGGTGTCCGTGTGCAACTTGACCATGTTCTGGCGGCGGGGAAAGGTCAGAACCACGAATTCCTTGACCAGTTCGGCCGTTTCCGGGTGGTCGATCCAGATTTCGCTCACGTCCGCGGTCAGGTAGTCGCGTACGGCCCGGAAGGCCAGTTCCTTTTCCTGATAAATGAGCACGGGCGGCTTTTCGCTGATGCCTTTCTTGCGCAGGTCCTTCCAGAGCCGTTTCAGGTACTGCAGATCCTTGAGCAGATTGGTCTTGCTCTGGGTTTCGCTGTTGGTTCTGGCGATCAGCCCGATGCCTTCGCCCAGATCCTGGTCGCGCAGAATGTCCTTGAGCCGGTTGCGCTCCCCCTCGTCCTCGATTTTTCTGGACACGCCCAATTGGTCCTGTCCGGGGGTCAGCACCAGGAAGCGGCCGGCCAGTGACAGGTAGGTGGTCAAAAAGGCGCCTTTGGTGACCGTGGGCTCCTTGACCACTTGGACCAGCAGTTCCTGGCCGTTTTTGAGCACCTTTTGCATGGGCGGATACTTGCGGCCCGCGTTGGCATTGTGTTCCTTGAGATAATATTCCGGATGGACCTCGTCGATTTGCAGAAACCCGTTGCGCTCTTCGCCGTAATTGACAAAGGCCGCTTGAAGGGCCGTGTCGATGTTGCTGATGGTCCCCTTGTAGATGTTGCCCTTGGTTTTGGCCTGGTGAAGCATTTCGATGAAATAGTCGGTAATTTTGGCATCCTCGGCCAGGATCAGTTCCACCTGCTCGTCAGGGAGCACACTGATGAACATTTTTTTGCGTTTTTTATTTGTTGCCATGTTTTTCCTCGATGGAGGACACCAAAGAAAGAATTCGCGGTCCTCCAAGCATATATAAAAGTTGGTGAAGAACCAGCCGGCAAAAAATCTTGCCGCTGGCTGGTCTATTCGGCTGGATTTGAATATTCCTCATGTCTTGGGTTCTCAATTTTTGATTTTAGAGGACAGCACGATAAAAGTCATCTCCAAAATCCTTTGCCGGGACGATAAGTTCCTGAAACAACAGTTCGTCGATGACCATCCGAACCTGGGCATTTTTCACGCCAATAGCCGCCGCCAAATCATCGGGCGTCTGTGGTCGTCGGCGCAGGGAGTTGAGAATCAGTTCCGATGCCGCCACCTTGGATATTGTCTCAGCGGCGAACCGCGGCTGGATTTGACCGGGTGCTTTGGTCAACCGGGCAACGGGCTTAAGCGCTTCGCGCCATGCCGCCAGGGTCTGGGGGTCCGCGGCCTTGGCCAGGGGCGAGGAGCCGGGTCTGGTCATGGTCACCACGTCCACCCGGTCCGGGCGCAGTTTGGCGATGAAGTCCTTTTGCAGGGCGAGATTTTCCCTGGTATCGTTAATGTTTTGTAGCAACAGTATCTCCAGATTAATCGCTCCGGCGTATTCGCGGCGGAAATCCAGCAGGCCGACGGCGATCTGGGATAACACAACTCCTCTGCAGGGCCGGTTGATGGCCAGAAATTCTCGCTCCACCAAAGTGTCCAGCGACGGTAGCACCACTTGAGCAAAGGCCAGTTCCCGGCGTACATCGGGGTCGCAAAGCAAGGTGGAATTGGTCAGTACGGCCACCGGAACGTCCGGAAAAAGCTTCCGGGCTCCGACGATGATTTCCGGTAGGTCGCTGTTCAAGCAGGGCTCGCCCAACCCGCCCAAGGTGATGTGTTCGGGCGTGGGCAGCTTTTGTTCACGCCAGGAGGAAAGTTCCTCCAGAACAACCTTGGCCGGCGTGTAGGGGAGGCGTTGCAGTGTATGGGCCAGGGTCGGCCCCACTTCGCAGTACAGGCAATCCATGGAACAGATGCGTTTGCCCAGCAGGTCGACCCCCAGGGAAAGCCCGAGCCTGCCGGAGCGCACCGGGCCGTAGAGGGTTTTGAAATCCATTACGTTCCTTTCAAGAATAAGGTTGGCAAGACAAGACAGTCTTGACAGTCAAGGGCCAAGCACATACCAGCCCAATTTCATCAATCAGGAGACATGATGCTCAAACCAGGGGATTTGGTAATGCTGGTCAGCCCCCAAGGCAAGCGTTACGTGCGCAAGCTTCGCCAGGGCGAAACCATGCAGACCCATTACGGACTCATGGGCCACGAAACGATTTTGCGCGCCGACTATGGAGCGCTGGTCCATACGCATCTCGGCCACCCATTCCGGCTGATCAAACCCAGCTTGTACGACTTGGTGAAGAAGCTCAAGCGCAGAACCCAGATCATTTATCCCAAGGAGATCGGCTACATCCTGCTCAAACTGGGCGTTGCCCCCGGCGGCCGGGTCATTGAGGCGGGCAGCGGTTCGGGCGCTTTGACCACTGCCCTGGCATGGTTTGTAGGCGACCAAGGCCGGGTCTACACCTATGAACAGCGCGAGGAATTTTTCAAATTGTGCGGCGAGAATTTGGGCTGGGCCGGACTTGGGGAACGGGTGGAGCAGTTCAACAGGAACATTGCCGAAGGATTTTTGCAAACGGACGTGGACGCGGTGTTTTTGGACGTGCGCACGCCCTGGGACTATCTGGACCATGCCGTAACCGCGTTGCTGCCCGGCGCGCCCATGGGGTTTTTGCTGCCGACCACGAATCAGGTCAGCACGTTGTTGTCCGCGTTGGAAAAGGGGCCCTTTGAGGATGTAGAGGTGCTGGAAATCTTGTTGCGCCGGTACAAGCCGGTGGCCGAGCGGCTGCGTCCGGACGACCGCATGGTCGCGCACACCGGCTTTTTAATCTTCGCCCGGCACGAGGGCCGCGAACATGTTGACGAATCCATTGATCCGTCACTCAGCGCAGATGTCCTGGAGGTCGAGTCCTAGGCAATGAGGGTCGGTTCGGCCCCTTCTTGCGATTTATTGTTTCATCCGCTAAATTCATTAATTCTTTTGCATATACGCTCGTATTCGGGATGAGCGTGCAGCCGGTGGCGCAATCCCTCAACCCCTTCAGGTGATCCCAATGTCCTGTCGCATCCTGATTCTCAATGGACCGAATCTTGGCCAACTTGGTCAACGCCAGCCGGAGATCTACGGCACCCAGAGCATGCGCGATTTGCCCGACCTGCTGGAAGCCGTGATGGGGCGAACCGTGGATGACCTGGATCTGCTTTTTTTTCAGGCCAACGGTGAAGGTCAGCTCATCGACCGCCTGGAGCAGGCCCGCAAGGAGGATGTTTTTGGAATGGTCTTCAATGCCGGAGCCTATACCCATACCAGTTTGGCCCTGGCCGACTGCCTGGCCTGGATCGGGCTGCCCTGCGTGGAAGTCCATCTGAGCAATATTTTCGCTCGGGCCGAGTCCCAGCGCCACGCCAGCCTGCTCGCACCCCATTGTATCGGGGTGATTGCCGGTTTTGGGCTGCTTGGCTATGCTCTGGCCGTGCAGACGCTATGGATGCACTGGAGTGCCGCTTCCGTGTCCCAGCCGACGTCATGATTGTTCACTCTTCAATCATCAACGATCAACCATCAACAAAATTATTCGGATGGACTTGCCATGCCTTCAACCAGCGAATTCAAGCGCGGACTGAAAATCGAAATCGATGACGCTCCCTATGAAATCGTCGAATTTTTGCACGTCAAACCAGGCAAGGGCGGCGCCTTTGTGCGCACCAAGCTGCGTAATCTGCTCACCGGACGGGTGGTGGACCAGACGTATCGTTCCGGAGAGAAATTTCCCAAGCCGGATCTGGAAACACGGGAGATGCAGTTTCTCTACCATGACGGCACGGGGTACGTGTTCATGGATCTAACCACATATGAACAATTGACCGTGACCGAGGAACAGGCCGGAGAAAAAGGCAAGTATTTGCTGGACGGCCAGCAGGTCAAGGTGTTGCTGTTCCGCGGTCAAGCCATTGACATTGATCTTCCCACCTCGGTGGTGCTGGAGGTGACTGAAACCGAGCCCGGCTTGAAGGGGGATACGGTCAGCGGGGCGACCAAGCCCGCCATGGTTCAGACCGGGCTGACCGTAAGCGTGCCGTTGTTCATCAACCAGGGAGACGCAATCAAGGTGGACACCAGAACCGGAGAGTATCTTGGCCGGGAATAGCATCACCTTGTCCCAGGTTTTGTGCGACAGTCCACGTTTGCTCTTCTGTTCAAACGCACAGTATGTGAGCATGCCGGCTTCAGCTTCATGAATCGTTCGAAAAGTTCGACCATTTCCAAGGAAGGGAGGGAAGGTTCCCTGGCAGGGGAAATTTGCGCCCTGACTCTGATTTTTCTCGCGGTCTTCACCATTCTCTGCCTGCTTTCCTACCATCCCCAGGATCCCACCTTTAATCAGCACGCCAGCACGGTCCAGGCCGTCAACAATCAGGTCGGCATCGTAGGCGCCTATACGGCCGGGTTGCTGGTGGATTTTTTCGGACTGCCGGCCTTTGTCTTGCCGGTGGTCCTGCTCTGGCTGGCCCTGGTCTGCGTCTGGAAAACGTTGCGTCCCAGATGGTGGCGCTGGCTGGGGATGGTTTTGCTGTGGATGTCGCTCTTGGCCTGGACCAGCAGCCCTTGGGCGCGGGAGCATGTTGCGTTTTCCGGCATTCTGGGCGGCGGTTATTTCGGTGAGCAACTTTACGGGCTGGGCATTGCCCTGTTCAAGGACAGGGGGGCCTTGCTGCTATGGCTGTTCACGGTGGTCCTGTCCTCCCAGCTGTTGTTCGGACTGTACTGGAGCTCCCTGGGAACAGCGGTTTCCGGACTGTTCAAGCGCATATCTCTTGCGTGGCCGGCCCGGAAGATGGAGGATCGGCAGGTTGATCCGGACATGCCTCCTTCCCTGCTGGAGGATTTTCAGCTTTTTGACGTCAAGCGCAAGCCGCGCAAGCCTGACGTATCCAAGACGGCCGCCAAACCCAGCGGGGAGAGGCAGCCCGATATTTCGCCATCAGCCAAGAAGGCCAAGACGGACAAGGGAATTGTCCTGTTCCCGGATGTGGGCATTCTCAGCCCTCCGGACCGCAAGCAACCGCGGACTTCTTCGCAAAAGCTTCAGGAGATGGCCCAGGCCCTGGTCACCTGCTTGGCTGATTTTGGTGTGCAGGGCGAGGTCCAACACATCCAGCCCGGTCCGGTGATCACCATGTTCGAATACAAGCCCGCGCCCGGGGTGAAGATCAGTCGTATCGCCGGCTTGTCTGACGACCTGTCCCTTGGCTTGAAGGCAGCTTCGGTGCGGGTGGTGGCGCCGCTTCCAGGCAAGGACACCGTGGGGGTGGAGATTCCCAATGAATTCAGACAATCGGTGTGTTTGCGGGAAATACTAGAATCCGAGACATTTCAGAAATCCAAATCCAAGTTGACCATGGCCCTTGGCAAGGACATCCAGGGGGCTCCCGTGGTTGCTGATTTGGCGCGCATGCCGCACCTGCTGGTGGCCGGGGCCACGGGCGCGGGCAAGAGCGTGGGCCTGAACGCCATGATCCTGAGCATTTTGTTCAAGGCCCGGCCGGACGAAGTAAAATTTTTGCTGATGGACCCCAAGCGCATTGAATTCGCCGTATTTGCGGAATTGCCGCATTTGGTGCATCCCGTGGTCACGGAGATGTCCATGGCCAAGAGCGCCCTGGACTGGGCCGTGGCGGAAATGGACGCGCGCTACGAGGCCATGGCCAATCTCGGCGTGCGGCATGTGGGCGCGTACCAGCAGAAATTGGCGGAGATGACCCCGGAGGAGGCTGCTGAACAGCGGCCCATGCCTTTTCTGGTGGTCATCATCGATGAATTGGCCGACTTGATGCTCACGGCGGTCAAGGAAGTGGAGGTAAGCATTGTCCGCTTGGCCCAGTTGGCCCGGGCTTCGGGCATCCACATGATTTTGGCCACCCAGCGACCCTCGGTGGACGTGGTTACCGGACTGATCAAGGCCAATTTTCCCTGCCGGATAAGCTTTCAGGTCACGTCAAAACACGATTCGCGCACCATTCTGGACGCCGTGGGCGCCGAGCATTTGTTGGGCCAGGGCGATTTGCTGTTCAAGCCCAGCGCTGGAAAGTTGCAGCGCATGCACGGCGCGTTTGTGCGGGATGAAGAGATCGTCGCGGTGGTCAAGGCGTGGCGTGATCAACAGAAACCGAATTTCGAGCTGGATTTCGATGATTGGGCAAAGGAGAAAAACACCAATGACGGCGCCGCCTCGAACGGGACGGACGTGGTGGACGACCCGGTCTACAATGAGGCCGTGGAATTTGTTTTGGAACAGGGACGGGCGTCGATTTCCCTGCTGCAGCGGCGTTTTCGGATCGGGTTCAACCGTTCGGCCAGATTCATCGAGCAAATGGAAAAGGACGGGTTGGTCGGCGCCCAGGAGGGGAGCAAGCCCAGAGCGGTGATCAGGTCCAGGAGGGGGGCGGCTGACCGTTGAAATTTTTGCTGACCGTGTTGCCGCGCGTAATCCCAGGGCTTATGCATACGATTATACAGGGGACCGCGGTTTTGTCTGCGCCTTGCCAGCGTAATTTTTGCAGGACCTGCCGGATTCATGCCCACCAAACGAATGACTGTTTTTACAGGAGATTGTGATGGAACTGCACGGAACGACCATCCTGGCCGTACGCGATGCCGGGGGGGTGGCCATTGCCGGAGACGGCCAGGTAACCATGGGGCAGAACGTGGCTCTGAAGCACAATGCCCGCAAGGTCCGGCGGATCTACAAGGATAGGGTTTTGGTGGGGTTTGCCGGGGCCACGGCGGATGCCATGACCCTTTTTGAGCGCTTCGAGGCAAAGCTGGAGGAGTACGGCGGCAATCTGGTCCGGGCCAGCGTGGAGATGGCCAAGGAATGGCGGCTGGACAAATACCTGCGCAGGCTTGAGGCCATGCTTCTCGTGGCGGACAGCACCTCCATCCTCCTGCTTAGCGGCACCGGCGACGTGATTGAGCCGGATGACGGCGTGGCGGCCATTGGATCAGGGGGAAGCTATGCCCTGGCCGCAGCCCGGGCCCTGGTCCGGAATACGGATCTGGATTGCAGGGAAATTGTGCGCAAGGCCATGGCCATTGCCGCGGAAATATGTGTTTTCACCAATGAGAACATTACGTTAGAAGCATTGGACAAGGCCTGAGCATCAATGCATTGCGCATTCAAAGAAGCAATATTTGCAAGCTGATGATGCACAACGTCGAAATCAATGCGCATGCGGGTGACAGGACGTTCCCTTGATGATCGTCATATCGTAAAGGAGTCAACGGAAAACCGCTTTTTTTCGGTGGCCCAAACGTCGAAAGTGCTGGACGGATTTTCGACGTCATGCCTACGAACAGGGCGCCGTTGCTGCCGTAACGTGATTGCGCATGGTTTCTTCCGCGTTCACCGGCATTTGGTCTTGGGATTGCGACCTGTACCGAGCACAAAGCCTCTTGCGACGTGAAAGCATGTTTTGAACAACCGACGAGGAAATCGCACAAGGAGATAGGCGTTTTATGAGTTACCTTACCCCCAGGGAAATCGTTTCGGAGCTGGACCGTTACATCATCGGTCAGAAGGACGCCAAGCGAATGGTGGCCATTGCCCTGCGCAACCGCTGGCGTAGACAGCAATTGACTCCGGAACTGCGGGACGAGATCGCGCCCAAGAACATTATCATGATCGGTCCGACCGGCGTGGGCAAGACCGAGATCGCCCGCCGCTTGGCCAGGCTGGCCAATGCGCCGTTTATCAAGGTCGAGGCCACCAAATACACGGAAGTCGGCTACGTGGGCCGGGACGTGGAGTCCATGATCCGCGATTTGATGGAAATCGGCGTGGGCATGGTGCGCAAGGAGGAAACCGAGAAGGTCCGAGTCAAGGCCGAGAAACTGGCTGAGGATCGCCTGCTTGATTTGCTTCTGCCCAAGCCCACGGCTCCTGCGACGGCGCCGGCCGTTTCGACCAACGAGGGCCAGTCTTTCGTCGCCTCGGAGTGCGCTCAGGATTCCACCAGGGAAAAGTTGCGCAAGATGTGGCGCGAAGGCAAGCTGGACGAGCGAATGGTGGAGGTGGAGGTAAAGGCCGCGGGACCTCAGGTGGAAATCATGGCCATGCCCGGCCTGGAGGATATGGAAATGCAGTTTCGCGACATGTTCAGCCGGGTTTTTCCGCAGCGCCGCAAACAGCGCCGGGTCAAGGTCAAGGATGCCTATGAGCTGCTGATCCAGGAGGAAAGCGAGCGGCTCATCGACATGGACAAGGTCATGGAGGCGGCTCGGGAGCGGGTGGAACAGGGCGGCATCGTCTTTCTGGACGAGATCGACAAGGTCTGCAGCAACCGCGAAGGAGGCAAGGCCGACGTATCCCGCGAAGGTGTGCAGCGCGATCTCTTGCCCGTGGTGGAAGGCAGTTCCGTGAACACGAAATATGGGATGGTCCACACGGACCATATTTTGTTTATTGCTGCGGGCGCGTTTCACATGTCCAAACCATCGGACCTGATCCCGGAACTCCAGGGCCGTTTTCCCTTGCGTGTGGAGTTGTCCGCATTGACCAAGAAGGATTTCCTGCGCATCCTGACCGAGCCGGAGAACGCCTTGACCAAGCAGTATATTGCGCTTCTGGGAACCGAGGGCGTTGACCTGGAGTTCGCTCCGGATTCCCTGGAGGAAGTGGCCGATTTTGCCCAGCAGATCAACGACGACACCGAGAATATCGGCGCACGCCGGTTGTACACCATTCTGGAAAAGATTCTGTCCGATCTTTCTTTTGAAGCTTCAGAGCGCGCCGGGGATCATGTCCTGGTGGATGGAAAATATGTGCGCGAAAAACTTTTGGATATCCAGCAGCGCAGGGATCTGTCCAGGTATATCTTGTAGCGGGGAGTTGCAGGCGTTCCCATGGCCGCGTCGATTGTCCCGCGCTCCCTCTGGCGATGATGTGCCTGAACCCTGTGTAATCCATGCGACCAATGCGGATGCGGGATTGTTTCCTGCGCGTGGATTTTTTAAACGGCCTCTGCAAAGAGTCGTTATACGCAACGTCGTAAGACTTTGCGGACGCAAGTGACAGGACGTCACCCCGACGATCGTGGGATCGTCGAGAGGCCAACGGAAAACCGCGCTTTTCCGTTGGCCGAAACGTCGACAATACAGGACGGATTTTCGACGTCATGTGTAATAACCTGCCGACCATTTGTTTTGCTCAAAGGTGAGCCCCATGAAGCACGAACTTGCCAAAGCCAAAATCCTTTTGGAAGCATTACCCTATATCCGTGAGTTTTACGGGCAGACCGTGGTCATCAAGTACGGCGGCCATGCCATGAAGGACGACCAGCTCAAGCGGGCTTTTGCCCTGAACATCGTCTTGTTGCGGTATATCGGCGTCAACCCGGTGATCGTGCATGGCGGCGGTCCGCAAATCGGAAAAATGCTCGACCAGCTCGGCATTTCCTGTCAATTCAGGGAAGGACTTCGGGTTACGGATCAGGCCACCATGGACGTGGTGGAGATGGTCCTGGTGGGCAAGGTGAACAAGGAGATCGTGAATTTGCTCAACCTGCACGGGGGCAAGGCCGTGGGGCTGTCCGGGAAGGACGGACGGATCATCAACGCCCAGAAGATGGAGATGGTCATCCCGCACAAGGATATGCCGCCGGAAATCATCGACCTGGGCAAGGTGGGCGAGGTCACGGACATCCGCATCGGCCTGATTCGTACTTTGATAGCCGAGGGCTTTATCCCGGTGATTGCTCCCGTGGGCGTGGACGATCAGGGGGAGACCTACAACATCAACGCCGATGCCGTGGCCGGGGCCGTGGCATCGGCCCTGGAAGCCAAGCGCCTGATTCTGCTCACGGATGTGACCGGAGTGCTTGATCCTGACGACCGTTTGATATCCTCCATGAACCGGCACAAAGGCGTGGACGCCTTGGAGAAGGGAATGGTGCGCGGCGGCATGATCCCAAAAGTGAAGTGCTGCCTGGAGGCAGTGGAAGCCGGTGTGGAAAAAGCACATATCGTCGACGGCCGCCTGGAAAATTCCATTCTTCTGGAAATGTTCACCAAGGGCGGGATCGGCACGGAGATCATATTTTAGACGATTGTTCCATGCACATGCGCAGAAACGAAAAACAGATCACGGATCTTTTGGAAATCGAGTTGATTATCGCCAAAGCCAATATTTTGCATCTGGCCATGGTGGATGGAGTTGATCCGTATGTGGTTCCGTTGAATTTCGGCTATGCCAAGGGCGTGTTTTATGTCCACGGTGCGGCTGAGGGCAGGAAGATCGAAGTCTTGCGTTGCAACAGCCGAGTCTGCTTTGCCTTGCATGCGCCGGCCGAATTGAAGTCCGCCAAGACTCCCTGCGCTTATGGCATGATTTTCGAGAGCGTCATAGGCTTTGGGCAAGCGGAAATTGTTGTCGACCAAGACGAAAAGTTCAAGGCCTTGCGCGGTATTTTCCGCCAGGCGAACGTGAATCCGGAACACATCGCGGACTTCAGCGCGGAGCATTTGGCGCAAACCGCGGTATTGCGGATCACGGTCCGGTCCATGACCGGCAAACGCTCCACATGATTCGGATCCGGAAGACAAACGGAGGAGACATGCTTTCTCGTGAACGGGCTTGGGAACTGCTTGCCGGCCAGGGACAGGAGCCGCATATGCTGCATCATGCCCTGGAAACCGAGGCGGTGATGCGCGGATTGGCTCGAAGGCTGGGCGAAGATGAGGATTTATGGGGAGTGACCGGCCTGCTTCATGATCTGGACTACCATGAAACCAAGGAGATTCCGGAAGAACACGCAATGCGTACGGCCGTGATGCTTGCCGGACAAATACCCGAAGAGGCCTTGCAGGCCATCAAGGCGCACAACGGCGAACGCAATGGGATCATGCCCTCGACCCGTTTTGATTATGCCTTGCGTTGCGCCGAGACGGTCACTGGACTCATATCCGCGGCGGCTATGGTCAGACCGACCAAGTTGGAAGGACTGGGAGCCAAAAGCTTGAAGAAGAAAATGAAGGACAAGGCTTTTGCCGCGGCGGTGAACCGGGAGATTATCAAGGAGTGCCATCAGCTGGGTCTGGATTTGGACGACTTTTTGGAGGGTGCCGTGGCTTCCATTTCCAGCGTTGCCGATCAGGTCGGCTTGCAGTAGCCGGTGCATCGGCATGGCTGATTGTCCCTCCATGCTCCTGGCCCTGCGCAGCCTGGAGGACGTGTACGTACGGGGCAAAACCGTGCATCTGGTGGGCGACGGCCACCGGTTTTACGGCAACATTGAATGCGAGAGCGCTGTTGCTGTGCAGGTGGGGAAGGTGCTCGAGACGGCGGGAGTATTGCGAGACGACCCGGAATGGGAACTGCGACTGGTAATTTTCGCCGACACGGACATGGGCCGCAACGGGCGGGAATGCATACACCTGCGCTTCAGGGACAGAAGCCAAGCCGAGTCGGTCCGCGAAGCCTTTGCGCAGGTGGCTGCGCTGGCACAAAAAAAATGATCCGGTCTCGTGGTGACTCTGAAACGCTCCGTTTTCCGCCTGTTTTTCCGTGGCGGAGATGGTTTCCATCCAGGCCTTGTGCCTTCTTCAGAGCATCTTCTTGGCCGCGTCCAGGGCCATTTCGTAGTTCGGCTCCTGGCCTACTTCCCTGACCAGCTCCATGTAGCGCACGACCCGTTGCGGCGAGATCACGAACACAGCCCTGGCCAGCAGGCGTGTTTCCTTGATGAGCACCCCGTACTGGGTGCCGAAGGAAGCGTCTTTATGGTCCGAGAGGGTGGTCACGTTGGTCACTCCGGCCGCGGCGCACCATCTTTTTTGTGCAAAGGGCAGGTCCATGCTGATCACCAGGATCTGGATGTCCTGGCCTAATTTGGCGGCTTCCTGGTTGAAGCGCCGGGCCTCCAAGTCGCAGACCGGGGTATCCAGGGAGGGAACCGAAGTGATGATCGCTATTTTGTCGTTGATGGAGGAAAAGCTGAAGGGCTTCATGTCATTGTCCATTACATGAAAATCCGGTGCGGTATCCCCTTCCTGGATGCTGTTTCCGATAAGCGTTACAGGTTGTCCTTTCAAGGTAATCAATCCGAAGCGTTCTTTCATTATTGTGCTCCTTGTTGTCTGCGTGCCGTGATCCTTGGCGTCGAAACGCGAGGACCGGCAAGAAAATGACATTATGCATTCATGCAATGCCGAACGGACGGGTACGCCCGCATCACGTCAAGCCAGGGAAGAAGAACGACCTCCATACCCTGGTGGGCTCCCGGCAGGAGCCCGATGATCATGTCCCTGCCGGTGGAATCGCCGCCAGCCATGACGCATTGGAAGAGACCTTTCACCAGACTGTGTTCATTTTGCCACCAGATGGATCACACTGGGAAAGGCGTCCTGGACCTGGCAGCTTCGGCCAAGCGTGGCGATGGCCTGGGCCTTGTCGGACATCAAAGTCTCCTGTCGCCCAGGCGGCGACATTGTGGAAGGTGCATGGTTGCGAGAAACCTAACCAGTATTTATGAAGATTTCAATGCGCAGCCGATTTTTTGCGGCCATGGCTCGACAAACTGAATTGACGGAATTGGCCGGCGGATTCCCGGGCGCGGACACGCCGTCTTGAAGGGACTTGCTCAATGCCTCGACTTACCACGGAGTTGCTGCTGGAAATGTATCAGGCCATGCTTGATTTTTTGGGTCCCAGTGGTTGGTGGCCGGCGCAAAGCCCCTTTGAGATGGCGGTGGGTGCGATTCTCACCCAGAATACCAACTGGCAAAACGTGGAAAAAGCCATTGCCAATTTGCGCGACCATGACCTTTTGGAGCCCAGGCGGCTGGATGCCGTTGCTCCCGAGGAATTGGAGCGGCTCATCCAGCCCTCGGGTTTTTACCGGCAAAAAGCGCGCAACCTGCAAGCCTTTCTGGATTTCCTGCGCGAAGCAGATGCTTATGATCTCGCCGTCCTGGCTGGCTGGGAAACGGGGATATTACGCAACCGCCTGCTGGCCGTCAGGGGCATCGGTCCGGAAACAGCGGACAGCATACTGCTCTATGCCCTGGGCAGGCCGGTTTTTGTGGTGGATGCCTACACGGCCAGAATCTGTCAGCGGCACGGGCTGCTTCCCGAGGATGCCGGCTACGATGAGCTGCAGGCTTTGTTTGCCGGACGCTTGCCCGAAAACGCCGCCTTGTATAACGAATATCACGCTCTTCTGGTGCGGGTGGGCAAGGGCTGGTGCCGCAAAAAAGCGCCCGAGTGTCACAGTTGTCCATTGCGTGAATTTTCTCCAAGCCGTGCATGACCATGAATGAATCGCCACGCAACACCCTCGCGCTTCGAACCCTTGCCCTGTTTTGCCGAGTCGAGCCGCGGACCATTTTTTTTCTGTCCTGTTTTGCCGTCCTCGCATTGATAATGTCCTGCCTGGACGCTTTGGCTCAGACAGGAGCAGAGGACATCGGACGGACCATTGAACAGAAGCAGACAGAAATGCAAACCCATGAGCGGCTTTTGCGCGGGTTATCCCAACAGGAACGGCAGCTGTTTGGTGATATGCAGCAGGTGGAGGAGCGAATCAGAAAGACCGAGCGCGAGGTGGTCGGCCTGGAAAAAGAGCTTGCAACGCTACGGCAAACCGAAAAGAGCATCCAGGAGGAGTACCGGCAGCTGGATCAGGCTCGTTCGCAGACCGCAGAGGAGCTTCGGAAATTGCTGGTCGCCTTGTGGCCTGTGCATTTGCGGGGATTGGAACATAATGTGCAAAATCTGGGCGCCTGGGATGAGGCGGACAGACAGTTTGCCTGGCTTGGCCGGGTGTACGGGATGGTGCGAGAGCGGATGGTCATGCTTCAGATCCAGGGACGGGAGTTGGCGCTGGCCCAAGTTCGAGCCGAGGATGCCAAGAAGCGGATTGCGGATCAGATGGACCGGGTCAATGCGGCCAAGGATGATTTGCTGGCCCAGAAACTTGGCTTTTTGCATCGCGTCCAGGAGGTGAGGGCGCAAAAAATTTCAGCCGAGGAACAGCTCAAGGATATTTTGCAAACCATTACGGAGTTGAATTATCAGCTCAAACTGTTGACCACGAAAAAGTTTACGGACTTCAAGGGGCAGATGCCCTGGCCCGGACACGGAAATGTAGTGGAGGGATACCGTCCAAAAGCCGAACCTCCTCACCGGGGAGTCAGCATGGCCATGGCGGAGAATGCTTTTGTACACGCGATTTCCTGGGGCAAGGTAGTCCACAGCGATACGCTCAGAGGGTATGGCCATGTGGTGATCATTTTTCATGGCGAGGACTACTACAGCCTGTATGCCTTTTTGAGCAACGTCCAGGTGCGCGTGGGGCAGGAGGTGGAAAAGGATGAACGGATCGGAGCTGCCGGGTATTACCCCAAAGTGAATGGCCCAGGGCTGTACTTTGAATTGCGTTTTCACCAGAATCCCGTTAATCCCAATTCTTGGCTGGTTGCCAAATAAGATGTTTTTATGATCGGGCGGTGTTTTTTTAACGTCATGTATCCACTGGCATAGTTAATATTTTCGTGATGCTTTCGGAGGTTGTTATGCGCGTTGTCCACTGGGTCGGTACCATCATGTTGCTCTTTTTTCTGGCCGTCATGTTCGGTCAAGGCATGGCCACGGACGAGGAGCGGTACTCGCCTTTGAAGCGTTTCAGCCAGGTCCTGGACCTGGTTGAACGATATTATGTGCAGGACGTTGACAGGGACCAAATGATCCAAGGGGCCATCAATGGAATGCTTCAACAGCTGGATCCGCATTCCAACTTCATGACCCAGGAGGCATTCAAGGAGATGCAGGTCGATACCGCGGGGGAATTTACCGGTATCGGTATTGAAATCAGCGTAGTGGACGGCAAGCTTACGGTGGTTTCACCCATCGAGGACACCCCGGCGTTTCGGGAAGGATTGAAATCCGGCGATCATATTTTGGAGATCAACGGCCAGTCGACCCAGGATATTTCCATCATGGAAGCGGTGAAGATGATCCGCGGCCCGCGTGGTACGTCCGTGGAACTGACCATCATATCGCGGGAGGACACGATGCCTCGCACGGTGTCCATCGTGCGCGATCTGATCCCGGTGCACACCGTCAAGCTGTTCGAGCTGGAGCCCGGAGTGTTGATGATTCGACTGACCAGTTTCAAGGAAACCACCATGGACGATTTACGGGAAGCCTTCAAAAAGAACGGCGACGCGCCTTACAAGGGATTGATCTTGGATTTGCGCAACAATCCCGGAGGACTGCTCAATCAGGCCGTGGCCGTGGCCGATGCTTTTTTAACCGAAGGGCGCATTGTGTATACAGAGGGCAAAGCTTCCCAGTCCGAGATGAATTTTGAGGCTTCCAGGGCGGCCCTGGACAATGATACGCCCATGGTCATCTTGATCAACGCCGGGTCCGCCTCGGCATCGGAGATCGTGGCCGGCGCTCTGCAGGATCACAACCGGGCGTTGATTCTAGGTGAACGGACATTCGGCAAGGGGTCGGTCCAGACCATTATCCCCCTTTCCGACGGATCGGGGATCAAGTTGACCACTGCTCTTTACTTTACTCCCAACGGCCGGTCCATTCAGGCCAAGGGCATTGATCCGGACATCCTGGTGCCTTTTGTCCCGCCGAGCAATGACAAGGATTCACGGATGCAGATCATTCGGGAAGGCGATCTGACCCGGCATTTGGAGATAGGCCAGGAGCAACTGCAGATCCCGGTTCTTCCCAAAACCCAAGTGCAGGAAATGCTGGAACGGGACAATCAGTTGCGCATGGCCCTGGAAATGGTCAAGGCCATGCCCAGGCTGAAGGCCTTGCGTTGACCCGAGTAAGGCCCTTGAGGTCTTGCTGGCTACGTTTTCAATAAAAAGTACAACCCACGATTTTGTTGGAGCGGAAATTTTGGCTGCCACAAGCAAGGCCACCAGCAGGAAGCAGAGCAAAGCATCAGGCAGGAAAAAAGCCCCTGATGCAAAGACCAAACGCCCAAAAACGCGCCGCAAGTCCGTCTTCAAGACCAGATTGACCAAGATTTCACGTTTTTGGCTGGCCGGGCTGGTGTTTTTAACGGGTTTGACCGCCATTACCCTGGTTTGGGCACTGAACCTTTCTCCTCCCAAGATCCCAAACACAGTGGAGCTGTCTTCATCGCCTTCTGCAAAATCACCCCCGGCATCGGTCAAGCAGAAGCCCCGACAGCGTTTTGCGCCCCAGGTCAGGCCAGCTTCGACCGAACCGGCGGACCAGATGAGGGCCAAGATTGCCTCTCAGACTTCTCCCCCGGTCCGGTCGTCAGCAGCCACTGGTCGGGTTTACGAAGTTTTCGACACTGATTTGCTGGAGCAAAAGATCAAGGAAGTGGATCTGGCCTTGGTGCAGACGATCATGGCCCTTCACCTGGATCCACGCTTGGTGCGGCATTTGGACATCCAGATCAAGAGCCGCGACGGACAAAAATATCATACCCAATCTTTGGCCATCGGCCTGGATCACGACAAGCACGGATTCATCAACGCACTGCGTGAGAATCTTCGTCAATGGGTGGACGGGGCCCGGTTGGACCCCGTGCGCAAGGACGCCTTGAAGCAGGAGTGGCAGATTGTGCTGCTCAACCTGCCAACACATACCCTTTTTTTGGAGTTCAATGGCCATGGACAGGACCCTGATCCCGTCACCAAGCCGCTCAAGCCAGGGATTGGCCCGCGTTTGGTGGTCATCATCGACGATCTTGGGGAGAGTGTGCACCAGGCTGCTGAACTGGCGGCTCTGCGATTTCCCGTGACCTTTGCCGTGCTTCCTCAGAGCACCAAGACCAGAGAGGTGGCCCGACTTGCTGCGAAAAATGGACTGGATGTTTTGCTCCATCAGCCCATGGAACCACGCGACTATCCCCACAGGGCCGATCCAGGTCCTGGAGCCCTGTTCGTGGGAATGCCCCGGGAAGAGATCAAGGCGGTTCTTTCTGAGAATCTGACCCAGGTGCCGCAGGCCATCGGCGTGAACAATCACATGGGTTCTCGTTTTACGGCAGACAGCGAGGGCATGGGCGCGATGCTTGAAGAACTGAAGAATCGCGATCTTTTTTTTCTGGACAGCTTGACCACCGGGGATTCCGTGGGACAGCAGCAGGCCCGCCGACTTGGAATGGCACATTTGCGGCGACACATCTTTCTGGACAATGTCCAGGACGTGCAAGCCATCCTGTTCCAACTGCGCAAGGCTGAACGCTTGTCGTTCTCATCGAAAGAGGTCATCGCCATCGGCCATCCGTATCCTGAGACCCTGGAAGCCTTGAAGATTTGGGAAAAAGAGCGAGACCAGAGGATTCAACTCGTTTCCGTGCGCGATTTTTTGCCCAGGACTGCCTTGAGCGCGGGGCGTTGAACATCTTTGACAGGCGCGGCTACCAATTGTCACGGGGGAAGAGTGGCCAACATCTTTGACATTCCAGCGGGAAAAGCCGATCAAGAGCGATGTGATGTCCTTGCCCAAGGACCGGAAACCCGGATTGAGAGGATCATTTCTCAGGGACATGCTTCACCGCCCGGGTTCTGGTATGATCAAGTCCAGGATGAATGGGTTTGCCTGCTGCAGGGAGAGGCGCAGGTCGCCTGGGAGCACGGCCAAATCCAAAAGCTGGTTCCCGGGGACTGGTTATTTATTCCGGCCCACGCCCGACATAGGATCGTGAATACCAGCATCGCCCCTCCCTGTATCTGGCTGGCCGTGCACGGCCAACTGGGCGGCTTTGGATCGAGGTGAGCTTGCATTTCTTGTTCTGTTGTCGTTCTTGAGTTATATTGATGTTTAATTTTTGATGACGCGCAAATCCATTTTTATTCCGCAGCATTGAGGAGAACGTCCCGTGTTTTTTCACTTTATTCGTTTTGGGATGAGCATAGCGGTCATTTTTTTGGTGTTAGGGTGTTCCTACACCAGCGTTGGACATCTGCAACGCCAGCCATGGGTGCTGAACACTCCGCAACAATTGGAAATGCGCTTCTGGAAATTTTCCTTTGTGGCCGAGTTCTCCGACGGTCATTATGTACTTACTGGAATCGCCGAGCCACGTATTAAAAGACTGCCCGAGGGATTGACATGGATTGAAGACCTGTGGTTGGCGGCGTATCTTTCCGATGATCGAGGCCGCGTGCTTGCTCAGGATCTGCTGGTTTTTTCCTCGTTGCCGCTGATGTCCAGCCAGGGGGTGAGCTTTACGTTCGTGCTCAAGCCTGACCAATTGAGCAGGTCCGCCCCCTTGGAAATCACCTTTGGCTACAACATGACCTTGACGCCGCATGCGGACTATGCCACGAGCGATGAGGCCATGAAGCCTCTTGATGGAGAGGCAGCCCAAATTTTTTTCGCTCACGAAGGAGCGCTGACAAAAATATAATCGAGACTGCTGTAGACAATGCCCGTGGTTGGCAGTATCCTGCACCAACTTCCGATGAACAAGGCCACATGTTTTTGGAGAGCCGTCATGTTCATTTTTTCTTCAGGTCGCCCTTGAGGCGCTAACAGGGAATCCGGTGGAAAGCCGGAGCGGTCCCGCCGCTGTAAGTCCGTATGGCATCTGCTTGGTGTGTATAACCACTGGGATTGGATCCCGGGAAGGTTCCAAGCCGATGGGACGAGCCAGAAGACCTACCTGAAGAGCAATTTTCACGAGACACGCGGATGTCTCGGCGAAAGTCTTTGAAGCCTTAGAGCTTGCGTCGAAATCCTATGCCGGAGTGTTTTTCTCCATGGTCCAGGCTGCGAGGCTTGGAGCCCATGAGCCTGTGCGACTGGCCGGGTCGGATCAGCGTTGTGTTGTTTCTAGGCGGCTGCGACCTGCGTTGCCCCACCTGCCATAATTCTGTTCTGGCCTGGACACCGGAACAATTGCCTTGCGTTTGCCCAAACGATGTTCATCAATACCTTGAAGCAAAAGCCTCCTGGCTTGATGGTCTGGTGATCAGCGGAGGCGAAGCGACCTTGTCCAATGACCTTCCCGGATGGCTGGCTGAGTTGCGGAAGCGGTTTGTCCTGCCGGTCAAGCTGGACACCAATGGGATGCATCCGGAGGTGGTCGAGGAGAGCCTGCGGCTCGGCGTGGTGGACATGGTGGCCGTGGACGTCAAAGGTCCTTTGGACATGTACCCGGCGCTGACCGGGAATCGTGTTGCGCCGAACCAGGCTTCGGCCTGTCTGGATCGGATTTTCGATCTGGCCGGAGAATTTCCGGGGCGTTTCATGTTCCGCTGTACATTGGTGCCCCGGTTGGAATCGACCGACGTGGATCAGGTCAGGCGCATGCTGCCAGCCGGGTTTTCCCTGATCACACAGTCTTTTTTTGAACCTCGCAATGGTCAAAAAGAGGAAATCCCATGCTGACCCACATTTGCAAGCGTGACGGACGCACCGAGACCTGGGCCGTGGACCGCGTTGCCGCGGCCATCTTCAAAGCCCTGAAGGCCAGCGGCATTCAGGACACGATTCTGTCCCAGAGGCTGGCGCGCAAGGTGGAAGAACGGCTGGTGGACGCCGGACTCACGGTCCCGGACCAAGAGCAGGTCCAGGACCAGGTGGAGAGTGTGCTGATGCAGTCCAGATTATACGAGGTGGCCAGGCGCTACATCCTGTATCGTGAAAAGCGTCGCCAGATCAGAGAGCAGAAGGCCGCCTACCTGGACATCAAGGAAACCATCGACGCCTACGTCAACAAGTCGGACTGGCGGGTGGCGGAAAACGCGAACATGGCCCATTCCTTCCAAGGGTTGATGCTGCATCTTTCCGGCACGGTCCAGGCCCGCTACGCCCTGGAAAAATACCCGCTGGAAGTGCGTCAGGCCCATGAACACGGCTATTTTCATATCCACGACCTGTCCTTTGGCTTGGCAGGATATTGCGCCGGATGGAGCCTGCGGGATCTGCTCCTGGAAGGATTCAATCTGGAGGGGCGCTCTTCGGCCGGTCCGGCCCGCCATTTTGATTCCGCCCTGGGACAGATGGTCAACTTTTTGGGCACGCTGCAGAATGAATGGGCCGGGGCTCAAGCCTTCAACAATGTGGACACCTATCTGGCGCCGTTTGTGCGTCGGGATGCCCTGGACTATAATCAAGTCCGTCAGGCCGTGCAGAAGTTTGTCTTCAACCTGAACACCACGTCGCGCTGGGGTGGTCAAAGTCCGTTCACCAATCTGAGCTTTGACCTGGCGCCGCCCAAACATCTGGTTTCAGAAGCCGCGATCATCGGCGGCAGGTTGGACGATGGCCTGACCTACGGCGATTTTGCACTGGAAATGGAGATGATCAACAGGGCCTTCCTGGAGGTCATGCTTCAGGGCGACTACCACAGCCGCATCTTTTCCTTTCCCATCCCCACCTACAACGTCACTGAGGACTTCCCCTGGGAGAGCGACGTCGGGGAGCTTTTACTGCAACTGACCGCCAAATATGGGGTTCCCTATTTTCAGAATTTCATCAACTCGGATTTTAAGCCCGAGGACGTGCGTTCCATGTGTTGCCGTTTGCAAATGGATCTACGGGAATTGCGCAAGAAGGTCGGCGGTCTGTTCGGCGCCGGGGACCTGACCGGGTCCATCGGCGTGGTCACCTTGAATCTGCCCAAGCTGGCTTTTCTGGCCCATGACGAAGCGGATTTCCTGGCCCTGGTCACGGAGTATGCGGAACTGGCCAGGGACAGTCTGGAATTCAAGCGCAAGCTGATCGCCGACAATCTGGAGCGGGGCATGTTTCCCTTTACGCGGCGATACCTGAAAAACGGCTATAAAGGGCATTTTTCCACCATTGGCGTGGTCGGCGGGCATGAGGCCTGCCTAAATTTGTTGGGCAAGGGCATTGACACGCCGTCCGGCATTGGCCTGATGCGCAAGACCCTGGTTCATCTGCGTGAACTGACCAGGACGTTTCAGGAGCAGACCGGCAGCCTCTACAACTTGGAAGCCACCCCGGCCGAAGGGGTCAGCTACCGGCTGGCAAAGCTGGACAAGGCCCTGTACGCCAACATCAAGGCCTCGGGCAATGGCGTGCCCTTTTACACCAACTCCACGGCTCTGCCCGTGAATGCGAACCTGGATGTGTTCTCGGCCCTGGAACACCAGGATCAGCTCCAGCCGATGTACACCGGCGGGACGGTGTTTCACACCTATCTGGGCGAGGCCGTGGCTGATACCCAGGCCTTGAAAGCCTTTCTGGTCAAGGCCATGAGCCGCACCAAGCTGCCCTATTTGTCCATCACCCCGACCTTTTCCATTTGCAAGGAGCACGGTTACCTGCGGGGAGAACAGCCCACATGCCCCCAGTGCGGCGAGCCTGCCGAAGTCTATACCCGGGTGGTGGGCTATTACCGACCGGTAAGGATGTGGAACAGGGGAAAACAGGCGGAATACGCCGAGCGCAGGGTTTTTGCGGGGGTTGACGGCGGCGGATGAGAATCAGGGCCGTTCACCACAAGTTATTTTTCAGCATGGGAAGCTTTAGCCCATGTAAGATCATCGTTTTACCTCCAAGTCAGGCCGTCGGAAGTACTCCAGGAATTTGCGGGGGTATTTGCAAAGAAGTCTGAGCATGTTCGTTTGGATGCCGTTTTCTTGACAGGCGCGTACGATTTCCCGGTTCAGGATCCAGTTGCTCATGATATTGCGTGAGCTGACTCCGCCGCTGCGCATGTGCACCAGGACCCTGGGGATGCGTGCATAGACCAGCTTGTGGCGGGCCAAAAAGCGGGTCAGCAATTCATAGTCAGCGGCGATTTTGTAATCCGTGCGATACAGCCCCAGGGTCTCGTAGTGCTTGCGCAGCACGAAAAACGTGGGGTGTGGCGGCATCCAGCCCTGGGCGAAGCGTCCGGGATGAAAACCCGATGAGTCGTAGTATCGCACGATCCGCTCGGGCCTTGCCCGGTCCACCACCACCAGATCCGCAAACACCGCGTCCGCGCCGGTGCGCTGAAAGGTTTGCATCACCTGGGAGATCACGTCCGGCCGGGGGTAGAAATCGTCGGCATTGAGCAGGCCCAGGACATCTCCGCCGGCCATGCGGATGCCCTTGTTCATGGCATCGTAAATGCCATTGTCCGGTTCGGAAACGTAACGGGCGATAACGTTCTTGTAGCGTTCAATCACGTCCAGGGTTCCGTCCTTGGAACCGCCATCCACGATGATCTGCTCCACTCGGGGATAGGTCTGGCCCCGAACGCTCTCGATGTTCTGGGCCAAATGCGCTTCTGCGTTGAGTGCCACGGTGACGATGCTGACCAAAGGCTGTTTTGCAAATGGTTGAATGATGTTCATGGCGTGGTCAAGGCTTGGGAGATGCGTTCATAGACGGCGATCGTCTCCTGTGCGGTTTTATTCCAGGAGAAGCGGTCCAGATTGCGCTGGCCCATGGCCTGCAGGCGCTGGCGCAGTGCGAGATCAAAGAGACAGCGGCGGATCACCTCGGCCATGTCCCGGGCTGATTCCGGAGCGAAGAACGCCGCGCCGTTCCCGGCCACCTCGGGCAGTGCGCCTTGGTTGGCGCAGGCCACCACCGCACCCCGGGCTTGGGCTTCCAGCACGGGCAGACCAAAGCCTTCATAGAGCGATGGAAAGACGAACAATTCCGCCGCGGACAGCAGGGCGTGGACCTTTTCGCGCGGCAGATAGCCGGCGAGAGTGACGCGACGGGCCAGATCGCATCGGGCAATGGCCTGAGTGATGCCTCCGTCCGCCGGAATGTGTCCGGCCAGCACCAACTGATGCGGGATGGTCGGCGCAAGCAGGGCAAAGGCCTCGATCAATCGGGGAATGTTCTTGTGCGGGGAAAGGCTGGCAAAGGCCAGAATATACGGTCTGGGTACATCCGGACTGCCTGGCGTATCCGCAGTCAGCCTGCCCCGGAGCGGGGCCTCGTGGATCACGCTGATTTTCTTTGGGACCAGGTGCAGGTGGGAGAGGATTTCTTGTTTGGAGAATTCGGACACGGTGATCACGTGGGTCGAGCTTTGGGCGCTGCGCCGCACCAGGAAGGAGAGCAGCAGTCGCTTGGGCAGACCCATGCTCCGGCCATGGCCCTTGGTGTTCATGTCGTGGATGGTGACCACTCCTGGACAAGGCAGCCTCAATGGGGCGATATAGCCCAAAGAATGCAGCAGATCGAGCCGGTGCGCCTTGGCCAGCCCCGGAAGGGCGAACTGTTCATGAACCAGTCGCTTCAGACGGCTTTGGGCCCGCACCGGGCAGACAATGCGCTGGATGTTTTTGGTCTTGGGCAGGGACCAGAATGCGCTTTCCGCGTTGACAAAGACCAGGTAGTCGTTTTGGTCGTCCACTTCGGCCAGGCCTTGGAGAAGCCCTGCGGCATAAGTTTCCGTGCCTCCGACAATCCCGGGCAAAAGGTAGAGCAGGTTCAGGCCGATGCGCATGGGAGCATGGTTTCAAGAATAGTCCGGGCTGTGCGGTCCCAGCTGAAGGTTGCGCGCACTGCCTGGATGTGGGTATCGGGCAGCCGTTGTCTCTGGGAAATGATGTCCAGCAGACGACTGGCCCAGAGCGGGGTGTCGAAGGCATCGAAGACCGTGGCGCCGAACCGGCCGAACTGGGTCAGGGAGCTGTTGCGCTGGACAAGAACCGGCGTTCCCTGGGACAGGGCCTCGATCACGGGCAGGCCGAAGCCTTCCAGGGCGGATGGAAAGACCAGGGCCGAGGCCTGTCCGTAAAGACCTGGAAGATCAGCCGCTTCCACCCGACCCAGAATGATGATGTCCCGGGTCAAGGGATGCGCGGCCAGGGCCTCGCGCAATCCCTGGTCCCGCCAGCTTTCCGCTCCCGTAAGCAGCAGCTTGCAATTTCCGGCGCGGGAATTTTCAGTCCGGGTCGCTTGGCTTCTCATTTCCTGAAAAACATCGAGCAAAAACTTGATATTTTTTTTGGGTTCGAAACTGCCAACGTGCAATACATAGCACTCAGGCAGCGAAATCCCGTTGACAACAGCCGCATGGCCGCTGCAGGGACGGGCATAGGCATCGGAAAGGCCGCACGGCGCCAGGACGATGTCTTTGCGGGGGATATTGAACTCCCGGACCAGATCATCTGCCGTGGAGTCGGAAATGGCGAAAACATGTTGCGCTCCAGTCAAGACCCGGGGCATGGTCCGAGTGCCCAGGCGGCCTCTCCAAGACAGGATGGAGCGGTCATGCCAGGCGCCAAGGTCAAGTACGACCACCGCGTATTTTCGATTCAGAAACCGGCGCGGCACAAAAGCGTTGATGAACAGGAAACAGTCCTGCTCTTGGGCTTCCAATCCGGACAAAAAAGGCCGCCAGAGCAGGTCGCGCAGCAGGGCCTGCATCTTGCGTGGAATTCCAACACGACCAAGGGTCCGAAACGGGCAGGTCATGGGCAGGACCTGTTGCGCATGGCCCAGACGCATCAGCCGGTGGCAGATCTCCCAGGCATACAATGCGGAACCGGCTCCGGTCTGGACGGTCAGGCTGAGATCGACAAAAAGGCGCATCATGACGGCGATCCAGATGTCAAAGAGAAGTGTTCATACAATATGTTGTCCGGTTCGGTTGTTGCGTGTTCCCATGGCCTTTTGATAGGCCGCAATGGTTTGGTTGACGCATTTTGCCCAAGTGAAACGCTTTGCCTGTATCAGACCGCGTTTTTTGGCCCGGGCGCGAAAGTCGTTGTCCGAAAGCAGCTTCTCCAGACCCTGGCAAATGTCGTCCTCGTCCTCAGGGTTGACCAGCAGGGCCGCATCACCGGCCACTTCGGGGAGGCTGGAGCGGTCGGATGTAAGCACGGGCACTCCGCTGGCCATGGCCTCCAGCACGGGCAGTCCGAAGCCTTCGTACAACGAAGGCAGAGCCAAACCCGCGGCTCCTGCAAAAAGTGGGGGCAGGTGGTGTTCCGGCACATAGCCCAGCCGCCGGATTTTGCCTTTGCCTTCCAGAGGCTGGATGAGACTTTCCAGGGCCTGTGTCAACCATCCGCTGCCTCCGGCCAGGATCAGCGGGAATCGAGTGGTGACGGCATCCGGCAGCCGGGAATAGGCCCGGAGAAGACGGGGGAGATTTTTGCGCGGCTCAAAAGTGGCCACGCTGAGCAGATAGCTTTCATGGCGCAGGTCCAAATCCGCCAGAACCTCCGCGGTTTCTTCCTGAAAGCGGGGCCGGAAGCAGGCGTCCACGCCCAGGGGCGTGACAGTCACCTGTTCGGGAGACACGCCAAGATGCTCGATAATTTCTTGCCGGACAAACTCCGTGTCCGTGAGAATGCCCGCAGCCTGGGCCAGGGTCTTCGGCAGTTCACGTTCCAGGAGCTTGATTCGTTCCCGGGGGTGGTAGTCGGGATAATGCAAGAAGGACAGGTCGTGGATGGTCGCCAGGCTGGGGCCGGCAAAGGGCAGCAGCAGATAATTGGGTCCGTGCAGCAGATGATCAAAAAAGGCCCGTCCTTTACGCACAAAGGCCCGTTTTTTCAGGGCGAAGCTCCATCTGTCCTGCAGGCAACGGCAGGGCAGCCGGCGGCGAAGTCCGAGGAATTCCCGTCCTGCCCGGGCAGGCGGGCAAGAAGTCTGCACGGGGGCAAAGGCCTGCCAGGGCGCATCCACCCAGTCGCGGCCGGCGAAACAACGCAGATTTCCCATGTTTGGGTGACTGTGCATGCCCCTGGCCAATTCCAGCACATACCGGCCGATGCCGGTCAGCGGCACATCCCGCAAGGCGTCCGTGAGCAGGATGGCCTTGGGTGGATAGTGGTATTCTTGGTCGGCGGCGGGCATAGTGCTCCAGGTGGACAAGCGTGAAAATTGACCATAAAGAAATGGATCGCGCAAGCGCAAGGGCAAAACAGGTTCCAGATAGCCTGTGATGCAAGCAAACACCACAAGAACCTTCATGTCTGAAACATCGAAAAAGGCTCTGATTCTGGGAATTTCCGGCCAGGATGGGGCCTATTTGACGAAATTTCTCCTGGACAAGGGCTACCGGGTTGCGGGCACGTCCCGGGACGTTCAGATGTCCTCCTTCGGCAATCTGGTCCGTTTGGGCGTTCGGGACAAGGTAAAGCTTTATTCCGTGTCCGTGAACGACTTTCGCAGCGTGCTTCAGGCCATCATCCGCTCCGAACCGGATGAGATATACAACCTGGCCGGACAAAGCTCCGTTGGTCTGTCATTTGACCAGCCCATGGAAACCTTTGAGAGCATCAGCGTCGGCGTGATCAACCTGCTGGAAGCCATCCGTTTTTTTTCCCGCCCGGTACGCTTGTACAACGCCGGGTCCAGCGAGTGCTTCGGCAATACCGGCGGCCGGGCCGCCGACGAGGAGACTCCGTTCCGTCCGCGAAGTCCTTATGCCGTGGCCAAGGCTGCGGCTTTTTGGGAAGTGGCCAACTACCGTGAAGCCTACGGCTTGTATGCCTGTTCCGGCATTCTTTTCAATCATGAATCCCCTTTGCGTCCGGAGCGTTTCGTAACCCGCAAGATCGTGGCCACGGCCTGCCGTATCGCCAAGACCGGGGAAGGAATGCTGTCTTTGGGCAACATTGATGTGCAACGTGATTGGGGCTGGGCTCCGGAATACATCCAGGCCATGTGGCTGATGCTTCAGCAGGACAAGCCCGAGGATTACGTTATCGCCACAGGGCAAACCCACAAGCTGGAGGATTTTGTGCGTGTTGTTTTTGAAACGTTGGGACTGGATTGGACCAGGCATGTGAGCATCAATCCGGATTTTTTGCGGCCCACGGACATCATGATCAGCCGGGCTGATCCCGGCAAAGCGGCGCGGGAGCTGGGCTGGAAGGCACGGTTCACCATGCCGGACGTGGCCGGGATGATGGTGGAGGCCGAGAAGCAGCCCGGTGATGTTCGTTTTTCGTAAACCTTCACCGGGGCTGATGGAAGCATCCAAAGATGCCGCCCGCAATTGTTAAGTCCAGATTGTATAACCCTTTTAGAACAAAGAATACGCTTATGTCTGACATTACCATGGCCGGGTTGACCCCTGAAGAAATCGATCTGAAGATTGATGCAGTGCTCAAGGAACTGGTGGAAGATCAGGGCGATCCCTTGAACAAGGCATTGCAAAACGACATCGCCTTGCGCAGCTACCATGTGGAGGGTCTGGTCAACGAGGCGGCCCAGTGTTTTCCGGCCAGAACTGTCCTGCCGGCGAGAATGAATCGATTCCCATTGAAATATTTCGGATTTTTGCACCGAATCATCTTGCGGGGGTATGAGCTGCTGTTTCGGGAACAGCGCGGGGTGAATCTTGCGTTGATCAAGGCCCTTCGAGAAACCATGGCCATGAATCGGCAGCTCAACGAGCAGGTGATTGCCGGTCAGCAAAAACTGGCCCTGGCGTTGCGGGAGCAGCATCACATGCTCGTGGAGTTGCGTCGGCGCATGGAAGGCACCGGTCCCGGCCGAGTTCAAGATTGACATTTCCCTAGTCGCAAAGTTTTACTCATGACAATGCACTCCACAGGGCGCAAGCTGGCCGTGGTTATTCCCTGGTTCGGTGGGGACCTCAAGGGCGGAGCTGAACAACAGGCCCGGCAGACGGCCACCAGACTGGCGGCTCGAGGCCACCGGATGGAGGTGTTGACCACTTGTTGTCGCTCCTTTCAGGACCATTGGGGCGAGAATCATTATCCCGCCGGGGACACTCGCGAGGAAGGGCTTACTGTACGGCGTTTTCCGGTGCGGCCCGGCACGTTTCGGGATTTCAACGCGCTCAACAGCCATTTGCTGCGCCTGGACCGCGCCATGCTCAAACCCGGTGTGAGCCCCGTGCCCGGCGACGCAGCCGAGGTTTTTGCCTCGGACAGCATTCACTCCCAGGGTCTGTTGGATCATCTGAAGAAACACGGTTCCGCATACGCTGCGGTCATCTTCCTGCCCTATTTGTACGGCCCGATACTCAACGGCCTGCCTTTGACCGCGGCCAATGCCCATTTGATGCCCTGCCTGCACGACGAGGCCTATGCCTACCTGCCCCCGGTGGAACGCATTTTTCGTCAGGCCAGGGGGATTCTTTACCTTTCCGCAGGAGAGCGCGAATTGGCCCACCGGCTTTACGGCCCCGGCATCGTAAGCAAGGGTGTTTTAGTGGGCGCGGGCGTGGAGTTGGTGGATGCATGCGCCGGCCCGGGAGAGTCGTCCGCTGTTCGGCGGGCCGGAGAGCGTTTTGTGCTTTGCCTGGGTCGTCGGGACGAACACAAGAATACGGACATGCTGGTCCAGGCCTATTTGGACTTCCGCAAACATTGTCCTGATTCGTCGTTGAATCTGGTGCTGGCCGGGCCCGGCGACAAGGATTATGGTTTGCCCGGGAGCGGGGTGATCGATCTGGGCCTGGTATCCGAAGCGGACAAAGCAGCCTTGTTGACTGGTTGTCGCGCCTTGTTTCAGCCCAGCCGCAACGAAAGCTATTCTCGGGTGATCATGGAAGCTTGGTTTT
Organism: Desulfonatronum sp.; assembly: GCA_011049455.1. Taxonomy (GTDB): domain Bacteria; phylum Desulfobacterota; class Desulfovibrionia; order Desulfovibrionales; family Desulfonatronaceae; genus Desulfonatronum. Next base: position 62,288 of record DSBL01000119.1, read on the forward strand.
GTCGGCGTCCAGTGGCCGCGCATGCCGCATGCCTGGCCACGGCCACCATTGTTCGCGAAAGCGGGGGGGGATGGCTGGCCCGGACCATGGAGGATTGGGGCATGCTCCTGGCCCAGGTGGACAGGATGTCGGACGAGGATCTGGCCGCGTCGGGCGAGTTGGGTCGGGCCCATGCCCAGGAACACGCCTCTTGGGAACGGGTGATGGACCGTTATGAACAGGCCTTGGGCCTGCGCGGCCGCGCTGATCAGGATGTATCCCTTTGCGGGCGTCCTGAAAACAAGAGGCGAGCTTTGCATCAGATCGTGGCCGGGTTCCGCCTGGGCGACGCCATTTCCAACTATGCCATGGCCATTCGAGATCAAGTGCGCGATCAAGGCTACGCCTCGGAGATTTTTCTGCCGGGACAGCATCTGGATCCGGCAGCCAGGCATTTGGCCACCCCGTATGCCGAGGGGTGCATCAAGCCCGGCGACGGGCTGATCTATCACCATTCCATCGGCTCGGACCTGACACCCTTGGCCAAGGCCCACAGCGGACCAAAATGTCTCGTGTATCACAATATCACGCCGGCCCATTTTTTTATTCCATACAGCGACAAACGGGTGCGTCTGCTGGAGGAAGGGCGCAGCGAATTGGGCGGACTGGCTTCCAGCTTTGCCCTGAGCATGGGCGTCTCCGCTTACAATGCCCGGGAATTGGCCGAGTCCGGTTTTTCCAACCCGGATGTTCTGCCTCTCATTGTTGACCCCGGGGTGTGGAACACGCCGCCGGACCCGATCCTCATGGCCCGGTTTCAGGATGGCCGGACCAATATTTTATTCGTGGGACGGGTGGCTCCGAACAAGCGTCAGGATCGCTTGATCCGGGTTTTCGCGGCATATCGAAAATTTGATCCCCTGGCCCGGCTGATTTTCGTGGGCGGCTTTGATCTGGCCGACCCTTATTATGTCCATTTGGAATGGATGGTCAGTAAATATGGTCTGGTTGAGCATGTGTTGTTTTTGGGAAGTATTCCTGATCCCGGCTTGCAGGCTTGTTACCGCACGGCGCATCTGTTTTGGTCCATGAGCGAGCATGAGGGATTTGGCGTGCCCTTGATCGAAGCGATGTGGTTTGACGTGCCGGTGTTGGCTTTGAACAGTTCAGCCGTTCCAGAAACCATGGGCCAAGCCGGGGCGCTGTTTTCCGATCCCATGGACGACTTGCGGCTGGCGGCCCTGGCCAGGGTGCTGATTGCGGACCAGGATTTTCGGCAACAGGTGCTGAGGTCTCAACAAAAGCGGCGGACAGCCTTTGAAACCGGACGGTTCCGGGAACGCTTCGCACGCATTTTGGAGCGCATGGGGATCGGATGAGAGAGGAATACGAAGTGATCCGGTCATGCATGTTTTCATCCTTGGGAAATCCGTTTTAAAAACAGGACGAACCCACCGTCAGACGCTCTCCTTGCAAGCGTTTTCCTTTATTAATGATGCGCAAGCATTCAGGCAGGTTGTGTTCATGACAGAAATTTCCGTGATCATCCCCTTGTACAATGAGGAAGGCAACGTGGCCGAACTGCATCGGGAAATTCGTGAAGTGTGCGAGGCCAACAACTACACGTATGAAATCATCATGGTGGACGACGGGTCCACGGATCACACATTGCAACGAGTCCTGGAACTCTCGCCGGTGAAGATTATCCGGTTTCGCCGCAATTTTGGCCAGACCGCAGCCTTTGACGCCGGCATCAAGCAGGCCCGGCATGAATATATTGTGACCATGGATGGAGACCGCCAAAATGATCCCGGGGACATTCCCAAACTGATCGCCCATCTGGAAAAGCACGAATTGGACGTGGTTTCCGGCTGGAGAAAGAAGAGGCGGGACGATTTCTCCAAGCGTTTTTTTTCCCGGGGCGCGAAAATGCTCAGGGACGTGCTGGTCAAGGACCGCATCCATGACAGCGGTTGCGCGTTGAAGGTCTATCGTCGGGGATGTTTCGAGAACATCAATCTTTTCGGAGAAATGCATCGGTTCATCCCGGCATTGTTGCAGATCAAGGGGTTCACCGTGGGTGAGGTGGAGGTCAACCATCGTCCCCGGGTGGCCGGGGTTTCCAAGTACAATTGGAAAAGGGCCATGAAAGGCTTTGTAGACATGATCTCCGTGTGGTTCTGGAATAAATACGCCGTCCGCCCCCTGCACCTGTTGGGCGGCGCGGGCATGGTCCTGCTGGGCGTGGGCGTGCTTTCCTCATTATATACGTTTGTCCTCTTTTTGAGCGGCCAGAACATGTCCAATACGGTTTGGCCCTTAGAGCTTATCCGTAAATAATGTGGACTTTATTTCGCATTTCTGGCATGTTGTCCTCCATGTTCAACCTTGATCATGGAGGACAACATGCCAAAGGTTCAGTCATGGGAGGTTTCCGATCC
>DSBL01000104.1 GCA_011049455.1 Desulfonatronum sp.
AACCGCCTTGGCCATGAATGGAATCAAGAGTCCGACCCGGCGCAGGGTATCGGCGACGATCGGCAGGGAGCTCTCCAATTTGTTGATGCTCGGATGCGCGCTCTCCTGACCGATAATCATGTCCAGGGCATCCAGGGTGAACCTGTTGATCTCCTCCAGGTGTTTCACGCGGGCAAGAAGATTGCGCACGTTCACCATCTCATTTCCAGGGACATGTTCAGCCGTATTCTTGGAGTTCATACCTTCTCCCCGGCGGCTTCAAAGAGCAGGTGGTAGACGGCGTCGACCTGCGAATCCATGAGGTTCAGGGTGGCCGGAAGAATGCCCGGCGTAAAGTGCAATTGATCCCAGGACTCGCAGTCCAATGCAGGCAACGGAAGAACAAAGCCCGAATCAAGGGCCATGCCGTGGGCCAGGATGGAGGCTATATGCACCATGGTCGCTTCCGTGGGATACTGCGACCGCAGAGGCGCATATTGGTATCTGACGGCCTGTTCCAGACGACGCGGCAGCTTCCAGCGCTTCATCACCGTCCCGCCGAGCCAGGCATGGTCAAAACCGAACAGATTTTTTTCAACTTCCGGCAACGACATGTTTTTTTGTTTGGCTTGCACCATGGCAACGCGGATCTGGGCCGGAAAAAACTTGAGCATCACGAGCAGTCCCAGGCTGTGCATCAATCCGGCCACGAAAAAGGTTTCCGTGTTGCTGAGAAATTTTTCGCTGCCCAGAAACCTGGCTCCAATGCCGCTGGCAATGCTCTGTTTCCAGAACAATTCCATATCCATCAAATCGCCGGGAATGTCCTGGAACTTGGTGATCACCGCCGTGCCCAGGGCGAGCATGCTTAACTGTCTGGTACCGATGATGGTCACTGCCCGGGAAATGGTTTCGATCCGGCTGGGAAAACCGTAAAACGAACTGTTCGCGATTTTAAGCAGCCTGGCGGACAGGGACTGATCCCGGCTGATCACCTCGGCCATATGCACCGCGGAAGAGCGGGGGTTGTTGATGGCATCCAGGATTTGAATAAAGATTTTCGGCAGGCTGGCCAACTCCATTTCCTTGCCCAAAAGTCGCCGCAAATCAATGCCCTTGAGCGGCGCCTGCTTTGCACCTCCGTCTTCGGGCTCGCCAAACGTGGAAAAATTCTGATCCAGGGAACTCTTGCGCCCCAGACGCTGGCCCATGCGCAGGACCAAAATCCTGCGCAGCTCTGCGCGTGCCGCATGCTCCTGAGGGCTTGGCAACCCCATGTGTGCATTGACGATCTGCTCCGCTCTGAGCCGTATTTCCGGAGACAAGGAGACATCCGCTTCATCGCGGGGCTGCTGGCGGTCGCCATCCTCAATGGCCACATCGGTTATGCCCCAAATCCGAAAAATCCGCAGATGACCTTCCTCCAGGACACTCGTGCGTCCGAGCAGGAAACGGCCGTGACGGTCATGCACATCCGCGGCCAGGGTCATTCCGGGCTGGATCTCATCAATGGGCACAACAATCATAAACATGCACTCCCGCCGCCTACACGCCTTGGAAAACAGTCCCGGATCACCACAATCATCTGCATATGGCCATAGTAAATCCTCATGACGACGTCCAGCTCTTTTCCAGGTTCCCATGGCCTTGGTCACCGTCGCACCGATTTTTCCGGCAGAGGGGTCAACTAACCTGGAGCAGCTTTATTGCCCCGGTTCCACGAATATTCCCGGGTGCCTGAGAAGTTTGTCTCAAACGGGCTGCGCTTCGATTTTCAGTGTTGGCGCATTGTCTGACCGAGCCAAGATTCGTCAGTCCAAACGATTGCCCGGCGCATCCACCGCAATTTTTGGTTCACATCGCGCAATCGCGCCAGGCTTTTCCAGGAAGCCGACTCATGCTACTTTTGGGCCATGCCCGATCATATCGATTTATCCTCCCGATCCCTGGCAAAGCTCTTCGCCTGGCTGGACCCCCTGCCCATGCCGCCCGGCGGACTTTTTCTGGTGGGGGGAAGCATCCGAGACCTGCTCATGGGCAGGCCGCTCAAGGACTTGGATCTGATCTGTCGCAACGCGTTGGCTTTTGCCCGGCTGACGGCCGAAACCCACGGGGCCTGTTTCGTTCCTTTGGGCCGGGACCACGATCCGCCCAGCTTTCGTGTGGTTCATGCCCAAGACCATGAAAATTTCCTGGACATCACCGAACTGGCCGGACCAAATATTTCTGCCGACCTGGCCCGCCGGGACTTCACGGCCAATGCCCTGGCCCTGCGTCTGGACATTTCCGGACCGGAAGTGATCGATCCCTTTCACGGCGCGGACGATATCCGCAAGGGGCTGTTGCGGCACGTCAAGCCTTCCGCCTTTCAGAACGATCCGTTGCGCATCCTGCGCGGCTTTCGCCTGCGCGCGCAATTGAACTGGAACATCGAGCCGAACACCCTGCAAACCATGGCCGCGGTCGCCCCTATGCTGGCCGGGACTGCCGGGGAGCGGGCCGCTGCGGAACTGCGCCTGATCCTGGAATGCCCGGCAGCGCATCAAGCCGTCGGGGAGATGATGCAAGTCGGTGCTTTGGAGGTCTTGTTTCCGGAAATGTCGGCCATGCGCGGGTGCGCGCAAAACCGCTATCACCACCTGGATGTTCTTGATCACTGCCTGGCTGCGCTGCGAAATTGCGAGGCCATGCTGGCCGAGCCCACGGCGCTTTTCAAGGACTTGACTGCAGCAGTCCTGGCGGACCTTTCCGGCTGGAGGCTGCCCTGGCTGAAACTGGCCGTGCTCCTGCACGATGTGGGCAAGCCCGGCACCTGCGGCCTGAATCCGCGCACCGGCCAAGCCACCTTTTACGGCCACGACGCCCTGGGCGCGCGAATGGCCGGGGAGGCGGCCCGGCGGCTGCGCCTGTCCGCGGCGCAAGGCGCCTTCCTTGCCGGGCTGATTCGACATCATTTGCACGTGGGTGCGATGCTCGCCCCCCAGGCCACGGAAAAGGCGCGCCTGCGCCTGCTGCGCCGTCTCGGCCCGGACGTCATCCCCGCGACCCTGCTCTGCCTGGCCGACACCCAAGCGGCCCGTGGTCCGGCCAATGCACCTGATCATTACCAGATCACGCAAGAACAGGGCATCCGTTTAATCCTGGACAGCCTGGGCCGGGCCGAAAAAATCCTGGCCGCGCCCGCCCTGATCTCGGGTCATGACCTGATCCGCTTGGGGATGGAACCGGGCCCGAAGCTGGGCCGAATGCTCAAGATTGTGCGCGAGGCTCAGGATGTGGGAGAGATAAAGGACCGCCAGGAGGCGTTGCGCCTGGCCAAAAAGATTGTGGGACAGATAAGCATGACGCCGTCTGATGCGTCAGGCAGCAGGAAATCCGGCAAGCAGCTGTGAACATCCCAGACAAGTATGTTCCCAGCAATGTGCGTCTTTCATGATCGATCCTGTTTGTCCCGCTTTCCGGCCAGGGGATGGGACTGATCGTAGACCTGGACGATGCGGGCCAGATCCAGGTGGGTGTAGCGCTGGGTGGTGCTCAGCCGGGCATGGCCCAGGAGTTCTTGAACGCTGCGCAGGTCCGCCCCGGACTGCAGCATGTGCGTGCCGAAACTGTGCCGCAGCATATGGGGGCTGATGCGCTGGGCAATCCCGGCCTGGGCCGCCAGCTTGGCCACAATCCGGTTGGCCTCCCTGCGGTTCAGCCGTGCGCCGCGCAGGCCCAAAAAAAACGCCTGCTCCTGAACAATGGGGGAAAAGGCCCCTCGATGCAGCAAATACCGGCGCAGGCGTTCCACGGACGCCTTTGTGAGCGGCGCCAGTCGTTGTTTGCGGCCCTTGCCCACCACCCGGGCCAGGCCCTGGCCCAGGTCCACGTCGTTCAGATCCAGGCCCACGGCCTCGCTGATCCGCAGGCCCGAACCATAGAGCAGTTCCACCAGGGCCATGTCCCGCAAGGCGCGCGGGTCCGGTTCGTGGGACACGTCCACAAGTCCCAGAGCCTGATCCACGTTCAACACTTTGGGGTGCCGTACGTCCTGTCTGGGGTTGGAAACGCCCGCGCAGGGATTGGCCTTGACAATGTCCCGGCGGATCAAAAACCGGTAATAGCCGCGCAGGCTGGCCAGTTTGCGGGCCACGGAACTGCGCTTGACGCCCCGGCGGTGCAGTTCGGCCAGATAGCCTCGAACATCGTCCCGGGAATGGGTGCCCGGCTTGTTTGGATTTTTCCGCCTATCCAGCAGATGGGTTTCGAACTGCAGCAGATCCTGGCCGTAGGCGCGCAGCGTGGCCTCGGAGTAGCCTCTTTCCACGCCCAGGTGGGCCATGAAGGCCCGGCCGTGGCTGGAAAGCCTACTGTCTGCGGTCCAGGACATAGCAGCTGCCCGGCTGGGCCTTGGCCTTTTTCTTCAGGTTCATGGCGATCTGAGAGGCTTCGCCGAAGTGCCGCAACCGACCGTCGGTGTTGAAGAGCACGGCGATGGAAATGGTCATCATCGGGAACTGCTGCATGTGGCCCTTGCGGTCCGTGGAAAGGATGAACCCGCGGTCCCGGTCCTCCTGGTCGTAGAAATGGGGCACGATGCCGTCAAAGCTTTCCACGATGCGCTGGCAGGCGGTCTCCATGACGTCCGCGGGCAGGATGAACACGAAATCGTCCCCGCCCACGTGCCCCACGAAGGACAGCTTGCCCGGAAAGCCGCGGATGATGTTCACGATCACCCGGGCGGACATCATCAGCACCTCATCGCCCCGGGAAAAACCGTACTTGTCATTGAAGGACTTGAAATGGTCCAGGTCCACGTAGGCCAAGGCAAAGGGCTCCTGACGGTCGATGAGATCCTGGATGCGGTGGATGATGGAGGTGTTGCCCGGGAGCTTTGTCAGGGGGTTGGCGTCCAACTCTCGGGAGGCCCGGTGCACAGCGAGGGTCAGCCTGGCCCGGGCTTCCACCGGGGAGAGCGGATAGAGCAGGAAATCGTCCACCTCCACACCGGCAAAATCCATCTCCGCGGTCAGCTGCTCCGGACCCAGGCAGAGCACCGCGGGCAGCTGACGATAGACGTTTTCGCTCTTGACCATGTTCACCAGAGCCGTGCCCGAGAGCTGGGGCAGCTCCGCATCCACCAGGAGCAGGTCCGGCGGGGCGTTGAAGACTTGTTCCACGGCCATGGGCCCGCGCTGGAAAATCGTCCACTCCACCTCCTGTTCCGGCCACAGCTCCTGGAAAAAGACAACCTTTTTCGCGTCCGCGCTGACCAGGAAAAATCGCTGCCTTCGGCCTGGGATCATGGTCAACCCAGCCCCATGGACAAACCGTCGTCCTCCATTTCCGCGACCATGGCGTCCAGGACGATGTCCAGGCGGGATAGGTCCAGTCCCAGCAACTCCAGGGCCTGAGGGTCCAGGGCGGGCACATGGTCCTCCCCGCCGGAGCCGATCTCCAGGACCCGGGTCAGAAAGTCGCCCACATGAACCACGCAGGCCATTTTCGGATAGTGCTGGGCCGAAACCGGTCGATGGTGGCCGGAGATGCCGACCTTCAAGTTCAGGGGCAGATTCCAGTGATCAGCGACCCAGGAGTTGACCCGGTCGTGACCGAAACCCAGGACCTTTTTTTCCGCTTCCAGATAAAACAGATCGCCCTCGGCCACGGCTTGCTCCACCTCTTCCTTGGCTTCGGGCAGCTGCAGGGACACGATGACCTTGCCCAGGTCGTGCAACAGCCCGGCCACGGCGTATTCCTCGGGCTCCTTGAACCCGGCTTCCCGGGCAATGACGCCGCAGGCCATGGCGCAGCCCACGCTGTGCTCCCAGAGTCCGGACATGGAGGTGGTCATCAGCTCGAACACCGAGGTGCTGATGATCAGGCCCTTGATCACGTTGTAGCCCAGAAGCACCAGACCGTGCTGGATGGTGCTAATCCTCCCGGGAAAACCGTACACCGGGGAATTGACCATCTTCAGAACCTTGGCCGACAGCACCTGGTCCCTGGAGATGAGCTTGGCCACCTGCTCGGTGGAGGACAGCGGGTCCTCCAGCAGCTTGGCCACCTGTTCCAGAACCCTTGGCAAGGTGGGCAAATCCTTGACTGCCAGGAGCATGCCCTTGCGTTCGGTACGCAGATCCTCGCTCATGCCTGTCCTCCCGGGGATGCGGCGGCGTCAGGGGAAGCCTGGTCCGGGCCGGCCGCGGCCACCTTGAGCTGGAAATACTGTTGCAGATGTCCGCGCACCTTCTGCATCCATGGGTCCTGGCCGTGCCGCCGAAAAAGATGCTCCAGTCGGCCCAGACGCTGCGCGTGGACGCCTTCTCCGCCGTCGCCCAGATCAACGGGGTTGCCCTGGACCGTGATGGTCTCGATTTCCATCCGGGCCAAGCGCTCCAGAAGCGATTCGGAAAGTTCCGTGTTTTCGGCCACCAGCACCAAGCCGTTGTCCCGGAGAATGGGCTTGGCCAGGGCCATGCCAGGTTTGGCCAGATTCAGCGGTATCCTTTGCATGAGCGCTCCACACTGCGTTGTTCGTGTATTTCGTGCCCGTGGCGGTGGAATCCGTTATTCCTCCACCTGCCCGGTTCACTGCAGTTGATAATACATGCCCGGCAACTGGCTGACAATGGCGCGCATTTCCAGCACCAGCAGCCGCCGGCTGATCTCGCCTGCCTCCCGGCCCAGCACCTGGCAGAGCGCGTCGATGTGCACCCGCTCCCGGCCATGCAGAGCCTCGGCCAAAAGAAGATCGTCGCCAGCCAGATCCGGCCAGCGCTGGCCGGGTCTCAGGGGCCCGGTCCCGGCAAGTTTGGGCGGTTCAGACGGCGAGTCTGCCCCAGAGGGCGCCAGCTGGGGTCGCAATTCAGCCAGGATGTCTTCGGCCGACTGCACCAGCATCGCGCCCTGGCGGATCAGGTGATGACAGCCCTCGTAGCTTTCCAGGTTCACCGGACCGGGCAGGGCGAAGACCTCCCGGCCCTGCTCCAGGGCCGAGGTGGCCGTGATCAGGCTGCCGCTGCGCACCGCGGCCTCGATCACCAGCACGCCCAGGGACAGGCCGCTGATGATCCGGTTGCGATGGGGAAAGTTGCGCGCGTCCGGTCTGGTCCCGGGCGGAAACTCGGTGACTATCAGTCCCCGATCCCGCAAGAGAAGCCACAAATCCCTGTTCGCCGCGGGATAGACCAGATCCAGCCCTGTGCCCAGCACCGCGATGCTCGAGCCCACTTCCTCCAGGGCTGCCAGATGCGCCTGCCGGTCAATGCCCGAGGCAAAGCCGGAGACGATGCACACCCCGGCCCGGCTCACCTCCTTGCCGATCTTCCGGGCCGCCTCCAGCCCGTAACGCGAGCAGCGCCGTGAGCCCACCACGGCCAGACAGGGAGACTGCAAAAGCGTGGCGTCCCCCAGCAGATATAGACAGACGGGCGGCCCGGGGATCTGCCGAAGGATCTCTGGATACCCAGGGTCGAACCAGAGCAGCGCGTGCATATTCCGCGCCAGGGCCGCCTCGGCCTCGTGGTCGGCCTTGGCGCGCCAGGCGCCGGACTGGAATTCCCGGACCTGGCCGGCTGTGGCCAGTTTTTTGCCCGGCCACTGGACCGCGTCGGCCACGGCCTGCCCGGCGCTGGGATAGGCCGAGAGGATCTTTTTCCAGGTGCGCGGGCCCAGGCCCGGGCTGTGGCGCAGGGCCAGGCAGGCCAGATACTCCTGCGTGCGTCGGGCGTCCATGCGCACCCCCTACGATCCGGGCAGGGTCTCCAGCCGTTGCCTGGCCAGTCTGGCCGCGGCGGTCCGGGGGTGATCGTCCAACACGAGCTGCAAATGGAACCGGGCGTTGGGAATGTCGCCCAGCTGTTCATAGGCAAAGCCGGCCTTGAGCAGCGCGTCCGAGGTTTTGCGGCTGGCGGGATAGCGGCGGGTCAGTTCCTTGAAAACCAGGATGGACTGGGCATATTCCTTCTGGGCGTAATGAGTCTCGGCCAGCCAGTACAGGGCATTGGCCTGCAGCGGGCTGTCCGGATGGCGCTCGGCAAAGGCAGTGAAGTCCGCCCTGGCCTGATCGTACTCGCCACGGTAGTATTTCTGCAAAGCCTGGTCGTAGAAGGCCTGTCCGGGATCTTTGGCCCTGGGTTCGGGCTGCGGGCGCGGCTCTGCTTGGGCATGGCCCGGTTCCTCGGCTTGGGCTACGGGTTCATCCTCTTCAGGCAGGGTCTGGGATTGCTTTGCAGGTGCCTCCCTTGCATCGGCCGGGTCCGGATCATCCTTCAGGCCGGGCTCGGGCCCGGCCGGCAGATCATCGGCCACAACCCTGCCGGGCACGTCGAAATACTCGCGCAGAAATTTTTCCTGGCGCAGCAGGGACATTTCCATGGAGGCCATCCGCCGGTCAAAATCGTCTTGCATCTGCTCCTGTTCGGCCTGCAGCTGCAAAACGCTCTGCTCCACGGCCGCCCGCTTCCAGGGCTGGCCCGAGGCGCAGCCCGCCAGGGCGCAGACCAGGGCCGCCATCAGCCACAACCTCGCGTTCACGCCACGTTCGCTCATGTCACCTCCCGGATTTCAGCGGCCTGTCCCCTTGCTGTCTTCCGGCTTTGGGAAAGGGCCGCGCAAACATTCCCCGAGTCCATCAGACCTCATTTCATCCTGTACCATGCGCATCTAAGGACATTGTCCGCGAGGCGTCAAGCCGTTTCGTCATGCATTTAACTGGAACAAGACCGCTGAATTGAACCTCATGAGACTAAAAAAAACGATCCGATGATTTACCCGCGCCGGCCTTTGGCTTCTTGACAACACCCCTGCTTTGCGGCCACAACCCACCAAGGTGCTTCAGCCATGAACAACCCGCATTGCATCCAGGGCAACATCGTGGACGTGGTCCAGCGCCGCGTGTTCAGCGGCCGCGTGGACATCGAGGGAGGCCGCGTGGCGCGGATCACCCCCGGCCCTGCGCCGGAGGATCGCTTCATCCTGCCCGGCCTGATCGACAGCCATGTGCACGTGGAAAGCTCCATGCTCATTCCCAGCGAGTTCGCCCGTGCCGCCGCGGTCCATGGGACCACGGCCTGCGTGTCCGACCCGCATGAAATCGCCAATGTCCTGGGTCTGGCCGGGGTGATGTTCATGATCGCCAACGGCAACAAGACTCCCTTTAAATTCGCCTTTGGCGCCCCGTCCTGCGTGCCGGCCACGGGCTTCGAGACCTCGGGCGCAACGCTGGATCCCAGGGATGTCGACACCCTGCTGCGCATGCCCGAAGTGGCCTATCTCTCGGAAATGATGAATTTCCCCGGGGTACTGCACGGCGACCCTGCTGTGCTGGAAAAAATTGCCATCGCCCAAAAGCATGGCAAGCCCGTGGACGGCCATGCCCCGGGCCTGCGCGGCAAGGACGCCAGAAAATACGCCCAGGCCGGGATAACCACGGACCATGAGTGCTTTTCTCTGGACGAAGCCCTGGAAAAGATCTCTTGCGGCATGAACATCCTGATCCGCGAGGGCAGCGCGGCCAAAAACTTTGATGAGCTGCTGCCGCTGCTGCGGCTGCATCCGGAAATGGTCATGCTCTGCTCCGACGATTTGCATCCGGACGATCTCCTGGCCGGACACGTCAACCTGCTCGTGAAGCGCGCCCTGGCCCATGGATACGACCTGTTCGACGTATTGCGGGCCGCGACCCTGAACCCGGTCCGCCACTACAGCCTGGACTGCGGGCTGCTCCAGCCGGGCGACCCCGCGGACATGGTGGTCGTGGACACCTTGGAGGAATTCACGGTCCTGGAAACATACATCAACGGTTGTCCGGCCGCCAAGCACGGCCGATGCCTCCTGGACTCCGCGGCCGAGGGACCCCTGAACATCTTCCTTTGCGATCCCATCAGCCCAGACGACCTGGCCCTGCCGGCCCGTACGGATACCATCCGGGTGATCCAGGCCCTGGACGGCCAGCTGATCACCGAGGCACTCACGATTCGGGCCAAAGTCGTCCAGGATCTGGCCGTAAGCGACCCGTCACGGGACATCCTGAAAATCATGGTCCTGCAGCGCTACCGCAAGGCTCGGCCCGCAGTGGCCTTCATCCGGGGGTTCGGCCTGAAAAACGGGGCACTGGCCTCGACCATCGCCCATGACAGCCACAACATCATCGCCGTGGGCGCCAACGATGCGGACATGGCCCGGGCCGTGAACCTGCTGATCGCCCATAAGGGCGGAATCAGCGCGGCCAGCGGGGAGCAAACCCATGTCCTGCCCCTGCCCTACGGCGGACTGATGAGCGGCCAAGACGCACACGCCGTGGCCGCGGCCTACCAGCGCCTGGATAAGGCGGCCAAGGACATGGGCTCCTTTCTGACAGCGCCGTTCATGACTTTGTCCTTCATGGCCCTGCTGGTCATCCCGGCCCTGAAGCTCAGCGACCAGGGCCTGTTCGACGGGAACACCTTCGCCTTCACCGATGTTTTCCTGACATGACCTATCAATTGTTCATCCGCGACGTCTCCACCAGGCGCCTTCATGGCGGAAATCTTTTGGCTGTATGCCGTATGCCAGCCTTGTTTCAATATGATCCGCGAATCACCCCTTCTTTTGCAGGACACATTTGTTCTTTTCTAACCACCTGAAATATATAAGGCTGATTTGCCCCGTTTGAGCCGGGTCGTCTGTCTGACCGAGTCTGGCATCGTTCATCAAGCCGTTGCCGAACATATCGTTGCAACTTCTTGTTCTCATGGGGCAACGGCTTGATGGTACCAGGCCGACGAGGGAGTTTCGAGCCGGTCAATACGGGGTGAATCAGCCGCCTTCACTTGGAAAATATGCTCAGAACAAATTTGCCCTCCCTCCTTCCGCCCGCCCTGTTGCGAACACCGGCCGGATTCAGTATTTACCGACACGTTTTTCACGCATCCGGACGAGTCGCATTCCGGGCGGGAAGCATGAGGAATTTGCCCCAAGCACAGCCTGTGACCAGCGAAATCTGATGCAATGGGACACGCTCCGGATGCCTCCTCCGGTTGTACCGCAAGGTGGCGCAGTTTACGATGAACATACCCTTTTTCGAACAACGCGAGGATGAGATGGGCAAAATCAGGATCGCCATTGCCGGACTGGGCAACTGCGCCAGCGCCCTGATCCAGGGCATCGGTCATTACCAGTCCGAAGCCGGACGAAAAAGCGAGGCCCCCGGACTGATGCACTTCAACCTCGGCGGGTACGAGCCGGGCGACATCCAGGTCGTGGCGGCCTTTGACATTGACCAGCGCAAGGTGCGCCGGCCTCTGAAGGAGGCCGTGCTGGCCAAGCCCAACTGCGCGAAGCTATTTTACCCTGATTTTCCGGACGTTCCGGTCACGGTCTCGGTGGGCCCCATCCTGGACGGTGTTCCGGAGCATATGTTCGAGTATCCAAAGGACAGGCGCTTTCTCCCCACCAAGGAACAGCCCGACGACACGGTGGCGGTGCTGCGTGATTCCCAGGCCGAAATGCTGGTCAACTTTCTGCCCGTGGGCTCGGAACAGGCCGTCAGATTCTACGCCCGGGCGGCCCTGGAGGCCGGCGTGGGTTTCATCAACTGCATGCCCGTGTTCGTGGCCTCCACGGACGAATGGATCGCCAGATTCCAGGACCGGGGTTTGCCCATCATCGGCGACGACGTCAAAAGCCAGGTCGGCGCCACCATTGTCCACCGCCTGCTGGCCAAATTATTCATGGACCGGGGCGTGCGGATCACCAACACCTACCAGCTCAACGTGGGCGGAAACACGGATTTTTTGAACATGCTCAACCGCAACCGGCTCATCTCGAAAAAGATCTCCAAGACCGAGGCGGTGAAATCCCAGATCGCCCATGAACTGCACGCGGACAACATTCACATCGGCCCGTCGGACTACGTGCCCTGGCTGAACGACAACAAGGTCTGCTTTTTGCGCCTGGAAGGCGAGGCCTTCGGCGGAGTCCCGCTGCACGTGGAGCTGAAGCTCAGCGTGGAGGACTCGCCCAACAGCGCGGGCGTGGTCATTGACGCGGTACGCTGCTGCAAGCTGGCCCTGGACCGTGGCACCGGCGGCCTGCTCAGCTCCGCTTCGGCCTACTTCATGAAGCACCCCCGGCAGCAATTCACGGACGAAGTGGCCCACGCCATGGTCGAGCAGTTCATCGCCGGCGAGCGGGAACGCTAGACATGCTCAGCGAGAAGCTCGGCCATATTCTGGACAAGCCCCTCGCACCGCTGGCCCGGGCCCTGCCGGTCCATCCCAATCTGGTCACGATTTTGGGCATGCTCATTGCCTCTTCCTCGGCCGTTATCCTCCCAAAAAGTTTGTTCCTGGGCGGGCTGGCCATCCTGGCCGGCGGGGCTTGCGACCTGCTGGACGGGATCATCGCCCGGGTCAACGGGAAAAAAACGGATTTCGGGGCGTTTCTGGATTCCACCCTGGACAGGGTTGCGGACGGGTTCATCTTTTTCGGCCTGGCCTGGCGTTTCCTGCTTCAAGGGGAGCATGTCGCGCTGCTGACCACCGTCCTGGCACTGATCGCCTCGCTGGTCATCAGTTATGCCCGGGCCAGGGCCGAGGCCGTCGGCTCCTCCTGCAGGGTCGGCATCATGGAGCGGCCGGAGCGGATCCTGCTGATCGCCCTGGGCTGCATCACCACCTACATCTGGCCGGCCGTGCTCATAGTGGCGGCCCTCAGCTGGGCAACCGTGGTCCAGCGCATCCTGCACGTCAGAAAACAGCTGGCCTGAACCTGCTTACACCCTGGTCTTCCCGGCGGGGTAGCTGTCCAGGGGCCAAGGCGGCGGGCCGGACCATTCCGGGACCGGAAGCGCGGCTTCCAGGCTGTCGGCCGCCCAATCCAGCCCCAAATCCGACAGCCGTTGTCTGGTGGGCGTCCCGGTGGCCGGGTCCTGCCCGGATTCCAGGTAATAAGCTGTGAGCATGGCCGCGTGCTTGGCCTGTTCCTCAGCTTCAGCCGGAGTACCTTGAAGGTCCTTGTGCAGGACCAAGCGGTCGTGCACCCGGGTGACGCCCCTAAGGGCGTTAAAAGTCTTTTCCAGCAGATAGACCCGGTCCGCGGCTTGGATCAGGCTTTCCTCGGTAAAGGACAGTCCCGTGGCAGCGGTCAGCAGCCGGGCCAGACCGTCCAACAGGGGATATCGCCACACCAGGGGCACGGCGCAACTCCAGGAATTGACCGCACCCTTGCACCGGCCGACGCAGTCCGCCAGGGTGCAGGCCCGCTCGGAAACCCGCAGGGCCGCCACGGGATTGTCATCCATGTCCGGCGGCAGCTTGCCCGCGGCCTTGAGCCTGGGAAACAAGTCCGCATCGTTCTCCCCGTAGGCCCAGCTCCTGCCGCGCAGATGATCCGCACCCCTGGTGCCCGTGGCATGGGCCAGGGCGAACATGCCCGCGGGGCTCGGTCCCCGGGACAAGCCTTTGACATGATAGCAGACCTGCTGGGCCGCCGGCCCCAGAATCGCAGCTGCGCGAATCAGACCCTCGGCCGCCAGGTTGCCGAACCCCTGGCGCAAGGCCGTGCAGTGCAACAGTTCGATCTGTTCGTCGGCCCGTTCCCAGCCCAGGTCAAGCCCGCCGGTATCTTTCAGGGTCAGTCTCCCCTGGTCGAAGAGGTCCTTGAGCATGGCCAGGGTGTTGCCCGCGGCGATCACGTCCATGCCGTAGCGATCACAAAGGTTTTCCATCTCCATGATGGCCGCCGGATCTGTTATTCCGCAATTGGTGCCCAGACAATAGACGCACTCGTATTCCAGGGCCGCGCCCTGCTCCCCGGCCCGAGGCCCCGAAGGGATCACGAAGCGGTTTTTACATTGCACCGGGCAGTTGCGGCATCCTGCACGGCCCACCTCGGACCGGGCAAAGGACTCCGGCCGCAACTGGGGCGGGACGTCTTCGGGGCCCCATAAGGTCTTGAAATTGCGGTATCCCGGACTCCAGTTGAGGATCCCATGGAGCGAGCCGATTCTGGAGGCCACCGTGGTCTGAAAGGGATCGGTGCGAAAGAACTCGCGATCCTCTTCGGCCAAGGTCTTGAACACCTCAGGACACGCCAGGGAGACGCGCCCCGTGCCCTTGACCACAAGGCCCTTGAGGTTCTTGGAGCCCATCACGGCGCCGCTGCCCCGGGCCGCGGAGGCATGCTTGTCCACGATGATGGAGGCGAACCGGACCAGGCATTCCCCGGCCTGGCCGATGCAGGCCACGCTGACGTTCTTTCCGTGGCGCTGGCGCATGGCGTCGGTGAAGGTCCAGGTGTCCGTGCCCCAAAATTCCGGACAGGCCTCCAAAGAGGCCCGCTGGTCCTCCACAAGCAGATAGACCGGCTTTGCAAACCGTCCGCTGACGATGATCTGGTCATAGCCGGCCCGCTTCATCACCTGGGCCATGCGACCGCCGGCGTTGCCGTCTCCGAGAATCCCGCTGTACGGGGAAAGCGTGCCCACGGCGATCCTGCTGGTCAGGCTCAATGGCGTGCCGGACAGCGGCCCGGGCGCGAAACAGAGCACGTTCTCCGGATCCAGGGGATCTATTCCCACGGGAATTCTCTTGAACAGCTCCACATCGTTGAATCCCCGGCCGCCGAGAAAATTTTCCGCCATGGTCGGGTCCAGCGGTTGTCGCAAAAGGGTATTGCGCCCCAAATCCACATCCAGGATTGTGCCTCGCCATCCGTGCACCATGCTTTCTTGCACCCCCTGATTCAGTATCGACGGATGTTGTACACGGATCGGCCTTCAGCCAGAATCACCTGCGGATCCGTGACGGACCAGACCGCAGTGTACACGTTGCCCACCCGATTGCCCAGGAGCTTGACGCGCGACTCGGCAATGATGTCCGAGGCCACGGCCGGTTTCAGATAATCCACGCGCAGGTCAATGGTGGCGATGCGGTCCCGAAGCGAACCCATGCACCAGACGGCAAACCCGCCGCAGGTATCAATCAGGGTGGAAAGCACGCCGCCGTGCATGGCGCAACGCCGGGCATCGCCCACGAGCTCCTCCCTGTACGGCAACAGCAGCTTGCATTCACCGCCGCCCAGCTGCAAAAGCTTTATGCCCAAAAATTTGTTGAACGGAATGCCTTCCTCGATCAGCTCGCGAAAAGCTTCCTGGTCGCTGCCGTTCATGGTGCTTTCCAGCGCAATACAACTCCAGGCGCAACGTTAAAAAGGCAGCTTGTCCATGTCGCTGGTTTCCGAAGGCTGCGGATCTTGCCCGGAATCAATCCGCTCCTCGGTCATGGAGGGGGCATCTTCGGTCCGCTGGCCCTTGGCATCCATGGCCTGCACCCTCTGGGCCACGATTTCCGTCATGTATCGATTTTGGCCTTGCTGGTCCTGCCATTTTCTTGTTTCCAACCGGCCTTCCACCAAAACCAGCCTGCCCTTGGACAGATAGTTTCCGACGAACTCCGCCTGCTTGCGCCAGGCCACGATCCGGTGCCACTCGGTCTTTTCCACCTTCTGGCCGTCCCTGCCCACATAACTTTCATCCGTGGCCAGGGAAAAGGTGCACTTGGGGTCCCCGCTCGGGAGATAGGCCAATTCCGGATCCTGTCCCAGCCGTCCCACCAGGATCACCTTGTTCAACGTTCCGCTCATCGCCTTTCCTCCTTTGCTTTTTGCTGTAGCCGCCCAAAAAATGTTACCCGGACATGGCCGGTGCGCCTTGCAATCATCGGCTCAGTCCAACTCGCGCTCCAGGCCGTCCAGAACGTCCTCGATTTCATACGACAAGGCGTCCGCCTGATCCGGCCGGCGATCCGCCAAAGCCGCTTCCAGCCGGTGATCCAGATCCAGCAGTCCTGGCAAGGCCCGTCCCACTGTCTCCCGGATCTCCTCCGACCATTCGTTGCCGAACTTCCAAAGATCGTTCACCGCGGCAATCAGTTCCCGCACGCCCATAACCCTGCCCTCGGCCGTCGCATTCACTCCCCAGGCCAGCCTGCTCAGCCTTGGCCAGTGACGCTCGACCTGCTGGGGATCATACGTCTCGGCACTGACGCGAATTTGCAAAACCTTGCCCATCTCGACCTCCTATTCCTCCTCCACCCATTCGCCCTGCACCCGGCTGACCACATCCTGGATGGCCGGCAGCTGCTCCTTGGCGCATACTCCGATCAAGGCGGCTCCGGCTTCCACATTCTGATTGGTCTCAAAATACACGGCATAGATGATTCCTTCCGGGCCCGTATAATTGAGCTGTGACTCCCGCTTCATCCGGGAGACAATGAACAGTTCCTGGCCGGAACGGACCTCCACTGTCTGGCAGCCCTTGGATTTGACCTTGATGTCCACGTCCGGAACAAAAAAATACTTGGCCCGTTCAGGCGCAAGGAACAGGAACAGGGTCTTGCGCAACAGCTTGTCCAGCACCTCGTCCTTGCTCAAAAAATGCCGGATATGCATCAACGGCGTGCCGGCCTGCACGAACTTCCCGGCAAGGGCGTGTTCAATGCGCTCCACCACGCCCTTCTGGAACGAGTGGATCGGTTTGACATTGCCTTCCCGGGTCAGTCGGGCCAGAAGCGTGCCCGGCTTTTCCTTCCACGTACCGGACGGCCCGGCAACCTTGGCCCCGGTCTTGTTCTGGACAAACTCCACGACCCCGGTATGCGGCGCGCGGACCACGATCTCCTCAAATGGAGAGGCCTTGATCTGGTCCAGCATTTCAGTGATGTTCAGCAAAACAATACTCCCGGCAGCCGCCGCTGACGAATCACGGCATTTTTCATAAAAACTTCCGGTGCGCCCCACGCGTCACCGATAATACAGATTCCGCCCGCCCACGGTGAGCAGCGCCTGATACACGTTCTTGCGCATTTCCCGGCGATCCCAGACGCCCTGGATATGTCCCCTCGCCAGAGCTTGATAGGCGCTGTGGTAATGGGGCGGCATGGGCATGCCCGTGGTTTCCTGGATCACCCCTGGTCCGGCGAACCCGATCCGCGAGGAACGGATCGCGAATTGGTAGGGGGAACAGCCCAGGAAGCTGGCCACTGGACCGGCGTAGGAATTGGTGTCGTAAACCACCAGATACAGTCCGCCGTCTTCCAGGTAGCGGCGCACGGCCATGGTGCAGCGCGGCATCTGGATCACCCCGCAAGTGCCTTCTTGAATACGAATCCCGGCCGTACCGTGCGTGTAGGCCAGGAGGGGAAAACGCTTTTTCCGGGCGCGCTCCACGGCGCGGATGAATTTCTCGCCCTCGGCCGCCCCCACCGTGCCCCCTCGGAAACCAGCGATCAGCATGGCAATGACCACTTTCAACCCGTTGATCCGGGCTTCAAATGTCCGGCATGCGCTTTTCAGACCGTTCTTGCGCTTGGCCTCCTCCAGCTTGAGATCAAACCCGTCGTATCCCAGGGGATTTATGGCCTCCATTTGGGCATTGAACTCCCGCACCGATTGCGGATCAAAGACATTATGCACGTACCAGTCATACTCCATGGGGAAATGATGGCCGCAGTGGATGCACACGCCCGCCCATTCCCCGAACAGATCCGGCGCCCACATGTCCATGCAGCCGTGCACGAGGGCGTTGGGGCAGCTGACGGCCCGGTCCTTCCGCGCCTGAGGGCTGATATAGCCTTGCTGTTGATCGGATTCGCGCTTTTCCCAGGGCGAAAGCTGGGTCAGTTGGCACTGGTTATTGCCGTTGGGTTCATCATTGGTCCGGGAAAACACGGCCTTGAGCCGCCTCGCCGGGGCCAGACACTTGTCGAACACCACCTGAAATTCCGCGCCCACGTCCTCGGCCAGGTTGGAGACTTTCTTTTGGTGCTTGCGCCAAAAGTCATATTTGAAAAAGGAATACACGGACCAACCCAGATCCAGACCGAATTCCATGCATTTTCTGCCCACGGGACGACGGTCCAGAAAAGCGTGTCTGCTCATGGCCATGAACCGCTGGTAACGCTTCCACAGCAAACGCTCCCTGGCCGGACCACCCAATTTCCAGCGGACGAAAATATTCTCGGCGTTGACTCGCGGGGATTTTTTCTGACGCATGATGGCCTTGGCCCGAAAATAATTCATGCCTCGGACATTGAGAATAATCTCATCCGTGGCATTGATCACTTCCTGACGCAATGACCGGAAGAAATCAAAATGCTCCGTACGGGCGCCGAGTACCGGCTCCTGGATGATCCGGTCGATGAATCCCAGGGAAAGATTGTCCTTGGCCGTGATTTTCAACCGTTTGGCGCAATTTTCCATCAGTTCGGTTGGCGCCTTCTGCCCCGGTTTGATGCGCCCCTCAATGGCCGCGGCTCCTTCCGGAGAAATCACGGAATAATATCCATGGGACAGCATCAGTCGAACGTCGGCCAGACCGATGGCTTCGGCGCCGCCGGAACCGCCCTCGGAAAAAATGGCGATCACCGGAACACGCAGCCCGGCCATTTCGTAGATGTTGCGGGCAATCTGCTGGGCAGCGCCGGGGTAGTCCTCCACGGGAAAGGCTCCCGGGGTGTTCACGTAGGCGTGGATGGGAATATTTTCCATTTCCGCGACCTTCATGTAGTGCAAAGCCTTGGCGTTGCCCCAAGGCTTGACCGAACCGCCGTTGCGAAATTCCTGGCCGTGCCCCTTTTCCTGACCGATGACCATCACGGACTGGTTGTGAACCTTGTTTCCAACCTTGCGCGTAATGTACGCCCGGGCGATGAGCATGCTCGGATCCACGCTGTATTCGTCCTGCCCGCCGATCTCCGTGAAATTGTCATACACATGCTCCAGGATGTCTTTCAGGGAAATACGTTGCGGATGACGCACAATGCGCACTCTGTCCATGGGGGAAAGCTGACGCTCCAGCTTTTTCTCCAAAAAAGCAAACAGGTCTTCCAGGGATGTCAGCTGACGAACCTGTTCCGCTGCGTCCAGTCCCGGCAGGGCATCTGTGAGTTCCTGAAGCTTGGCGCCCAGCAGCACAACATTGTCGTTTTCCTTGAAACCGAAAATATCCTGAATATACTTCAGGCGCTCTCGTAGTTCAAAAATGTTTTTCTCAATATCCATGGGTGTTCATCACTGGCTGCAAAAGACAACGCAACCCGCGGGGTCAAGTTGTCAGGGTGAAGGTTTGCTGTGCAAGGCACGAAAAAAACGTGCCTCCTCAACATAATCGATTCTCGGCCGGGTTATCGTGTTTTGGTGAAGCCCACGCTCATTGTGCTGAGCAGATACGAAAAACAAGTGATGATCATCAAAACATCAGCAGGTCCACGGTCTTGGCTCGCAGATAGGAAATATTGGACTGCAGGGGGTCTCCAGCTAAATTTCGACCCTCCAGGACCAGGGAATCCAGAAACATGCCGCCCCGCTCCCGCGCCTCCCGAAGATCCCTGCCCCAGACAATGGCCAATGCCAGGTTGGGATCATACTCTGTGGGGATTTCGTATGGCCTGTCCAGGGGCACATGGGTGTACACCCGGGCCCAGTCCTTGTCCGTCCAGGAAAACCGGTCGATACGGCCTACCCAGGGGGCGAATTTGTTGTCCGGATTCTCGGCAATGATCCGGTATTCAATGCCGACCCCGTCAAAAGAGATGTCTGCCTGATCATATCCCAAAGGTTGACCCAGACCGAGCCGAATCTGTTCGGAAATCAAATCAACGCAAGGTTTTTTCGGCAACCTGGAAATCACGGCGCTGACCCCGTTTTCCACCTGGATCCTGGTGTTTACTTCCAGCAAAAAGGGATTCCCGTTGGGCGTAACGATCCATTCCCAGGTGCCCATATTGTCGTAACGCACTTCTTGGGCCATGTTCAGGGAATGGTTGGTGATGGATTCCAAGACCTCAGCGGCGTCAAACGCATAACGGATGTCTCCAGGCGCGAACCCCGGCGCCACCTCGATGCGCTTCTGACGGCCCAAGCTCTGCACGGAACAGTTTCTGGTCCCGAAATGGACGATGTTCTTGCCGAAACGCTCCGCCACGATTTGAACTTCGAGATGGTTAAAGTCAAAAATGCGCTGCTCCACCAGAACGCCTTCATCCCTGAACTGACGTTTGGCATAGTTGCGAATCCTGCGGAACGTGCTTCGAAACTTGTCCGGATCATTGACTTCCTCGATGCCCATGCCGCCTCCGCCAGCCGAAGCCTTGACCAGTACAACGGGGCGAAGAACGCCCTGATCGGCTTGAAAGGCGAACAGGGCTTCGGCGATCTCCTCGGCTTCAATCTCGTCGTACAGGGGTTTGTCCGAACCGGGAATCGTCGGAATGTTCAGTCTGCGCGCCAAACGCTTGGTGTTGATCTTGTCACCCAGGTCCCGAATCACGGACCAGGAAGGACCGATGAACACCAGGGGGCGAGAGCGTTCGCTGGCCCGTCGGGCAAAACGATGATCCTCGGCGAAAAAACCGTACCCGGGATGGATCGCCGTGGCGCCGGACTCGTCTGCGACGGAAAACACTTCATTGGGATCATGATATGAGGATATCCGGTATAAGGCGCGTTCCCCGGCCGTTTCCAAGGCCAGGCGGCAATGCCCGGATGCCGCGTCCTCCCTGGTGGCGATACAGACAAAATCCAACCCAAGGCCCTGACAGGCCCGGATTATGCGCACGGCGATCTCGCCCCGATTGGCAATGAGCAGCTTATGTTGCGTTCGGCTTTTCAACATTGCCTTCCTGCTGCTTGCGTTTGCGCTGGTCGATCAACCGCTTCTGTATCTCCAGCGTCAATTTGTCCAGCAACCTTTCCTGCTGCCTGGTCAGGTCTTCAAAAACACAGGCCACCTTGACCGCATCACGGATGCGCACGATCTTGGCCTGGATTTCCTGAACGCAGACCCTGTCCCGAATGAAAAGATCAAGGCGGATATTCTGCCCCAGGGTGAAGGACTGCCGCTCATCCCTGAACGCCAGGCCCGCGGGGCTGAGATCAAGCACCGCATAGGACCCCTCGTGCCCCTGGATGTGAATGGCCAAGCCCGGATAATGCACCCGGTACGCCTGCCGCTTGATATCCGCTTCGCCCGGATAAACAAAAGAGAAATCTTGATTTTCAACTGCCAATTCGCTTCTCCAAGACAAACTCGACCCGTCTGTTTTTGCTCCGATTTTCATCGGAAGTATTGGGATACAGGGGAAACAAGTCCGCCAGACCCGTGGAGGTCAACCTGACCGGCTCGATCCCCAATTCCAAAAGATAGCGCAACACGTTCACGGAACGCAGGGCGGAGATTTCCCAATTGTCTTCGAATCTGCCGCCCCTGACCGGCAAATCGTCCGTAAATCCCCGAATATTGATTACCTGGTCATGGTAGCGAATGAAAAAATCCTTCAGTTCAGCGATGATTCGCCGGCCTTCCGGGGTCAACCTGACCTCCCCCACCGCGAACAGGACGTCCCCGGGCACCCGCAGGGTGATGGTCCCTTCGTCCAGATGCGCCCCGACCACGCCCTCCAGCCCCTTGGTATTCTGGTAGTAGCGAAAATCCGAGAAGATGCGCTGCTGGTTCTCGATCATCTGCTTGTGGATCAGGGCCTGATCAATGAACACCCCCAGCTCCTCCTCCCGGATTTTTTCCCCGCCCATGGTGCCCCCCATGACGTCGCCCAGGGCCATGCGCACGAAATAAAAAGACTCCTGGAAGCGCTCCGCGTCCATCTTGGACATGGAAAACAGCAGGATGAAAAAAACCAGCAGCAACAGGCACATGTCCGCGAAAGTGACCAGCCATTCGCGGGTCTCTTCCCCATCCTCCTGGCCTGCAACATCGGCCTCGTACAAAGAATCCCCCTGGTGCTCCTCAGCCATCGCGGCGTCCCTTGGGCGGCACGAAGGAAGAAAGTTTTTCGTAAACCAGTCGAGGGTTGTTGTTTTCAAGGATGCATTTGGCCCCCTCGAAAATTATATGCAGATGCAGAATTTCCTCCTGGCTGCGGCTGCGAAGTTTCCCGGCCATGGGCAGAAAAAACATGTTGGCCAGCATGGCCCCGTAAAACGTGGTCAACAGGGCCACGGCCATGGCCGGACCGATGGTCGAGGGATCATGCAGAGCAGCCAGCATCTGGACCAGGCCGATAAGCGTGCCGATCATCCCGAACGCCGGAGCATAGGCGCCCATGCGCTTGAACACGTCCTGAACGATGTGATGCCGGTTGCGCAACGAGGCGATCTCAATGGCCAGCATTTCCCGGATCATCAGCGGGTCGGCGTTGTCCGCGATCAATTGGCAGGCCTTCTTTAAGATCTTGTTTTCCGTCCTGATATTTTCCAGGGCCAAAAGCCCTTCCCGGCGGCTGATGTCCGCGATCTTGACCATGGTGTTGACCACGTCGATCTCTCGAACCTTTCGCGAGGCGAAAATCTTGTAGGCCGCCAAATGGGCCTGAACAATTTCGTTGAGGGGATAGTTCACGGAAATCGCCGCCAGGGTGCCGCCCATGACGATCATAAACCCGGGAATGTTCACAAAGGTTTCCAGGGTGCCGCCCAAGAATATCGCGCCGAAAATCAGGGCAACCCCGGCGATGATCCCAAAAAGAGTCATGATATCCATTGATTTTTACGCCCCTTGTCTCGTAGAAGCTGTCCTGGTTCACGCACGCACGTCCGCAAAGTTCAACACGGAGGAAAACAGAACATGGGTACACCCCGCGACCAGCAACACTCCCCCCAGACATCGACGCTGACCGCCGTCGACGCCCTGCGTTCGCTCTTCCCGGTCCGTCGGGCTCCATGCGTGGGCATTATCCTGGGCACCGGCCTGGGTCAATGGGCCGAAAGCCTGACGGAACCCGCAAGCATCGCCTATGAGGACATTCCCGGTTTTCCCCGTTCCACGGTTCAAAGCCACGCCGGATTTGTTCGGTACGGCATGGTCGGCGCGCAGTCCGTACTGGTCCTGCAAGGGCGCTTCCATCTTTACGAGGGCTACACTCCGGAGCAAGTCTGCTTCGGTGTGCGCACCCTGGCCCTGCTCGGCATTAAACAACTAATCATAACCAACGCCGCGGGCGCGCTCAACCCCCTGTTTCATCCCGGGGAAATCATGGCCGTCTGCGACCAGATCAATCTTACCGGTTGCAACCCCCTGCTCGGCCTCAAGTGGGGCGAACCGCTGTTCCCGGACATGAGTCAGCTCTTTTCGCCGCGTCTGCGCGACCTGGCCCACGCAGTTGCCGCGGACTGCGGGCTGCGCCTGCAGGAAGGCGTGTATGTGGGCATCCTCGGCCCCAGCCTGGAGACCCCGGCCGAGACCAGGGCCTATCGCATGCTGGGAGGAGACGCCATCGGCATGTCCACGGTCATGGAAACCATTGCCGCGCGCCAGATGGGCATGGAACTGCTGGGCCTGTCCTGCCTGACCAATAAAAATCTTCCGGACTGCATGGCGCCCACGTGCCTGGAGGAAATCATCGCCGTTGGACAAGCCATGGCCCCCCAGCTCTCCAGACTGCTCAGCGCCTTGGTGGCCTCCATGCCTTCCCATGCTTAGAACTTTTCTCCTGCGCATTCACGGTTGGCGACAATGTCCCAGAGCATAGATCGGCTGGCCGCAGCCGCTCTGTTTCTGGCCTCGGCCCTCTGGGGCGGCTCGTTCATCGCCATGAAACTGGCCATCGGCGTGTACGGGCCCATGGTCGTGGTCTTTGCACGCATGGCCCTGGCCAGCCTTTGCTTTCTGTTTCTGGCGGGCCGTTTCAAGTCCGAACGCTACCGGCCCGGAGACTGGAAGCCTTTGGTATTTATGGCCCTGTGCGAACCATGCCTGTATTTCCTGTTCGAAGCCATGGCCTTGACCTACACCAGCGCATCCCAGGCGGGCATGATCGTGGCCATCCTGCCGGTCATGGTCGCGGTTGCGGCCCGGTTCATCCTCCATGAACACCTTCCGGCCCGGACATGGGTCGGTTTCGCCCTGGCCATCTTCGGCGTGATCTGGCTGACTGTTCACTCCGTAAGCGACGAGCATGCGCCCAACCCGCTCTTGGGCAATTTTCTGGAATTTTTGGCCATGTGCTGCGCCATGGGATACATGATCACCGTCAAAACCCTGTGCACCCGGTTCAGTCCGCTTTTCCTCACCGCTGTCCAGGCCTTTGTGGCCTGCCTTTTCTTCCTGCCCCTGCTCTTTTTGCCCGGCACGACAATGCCCGACGCCTTTCACCTGGGCGCCGTGATCTCCATCCTCTACCTGGGCATCGGGGTGACCCTGGCGGCCTACTGGCTCTATAACTTCGGCATCAGCAGGATTCCGGCCGGACAGGCCTCCAGTTTCGTGAACCTGGTCCCGGTGACCACCCTGTTTTTGGGATGGCTGTTCCTGGGAGAACGGCTCACGCCCACGCAATACCTCGCCTGCGCAGTGGTGATCTTCGCCGTGTTTCTCGGCCAAGGACGCGGGCAGGATAAAACGCAGGAAATAGATATCACCATTCACCGAACGCCGAAGACCATGCGCAAAACGCCGAAGCCGAACAGCACGGACGCCAAGGCCCGGCTGTAGGCAAAATCAAGCTGCAGAAAAAAAAACGCCGCAAAGATGAATATCAGTCCGGAAACCAGGGGCCGGAACAGGGCCCGCAGCCGCTCGTTGATCTGGTCCACGGTATGGCGTGAAATTTTCACCTGCAGTTTCTGCTCGCTCAAATCCGTGATGATCGTCTTCACCCGCCTGAAGGTCATGGGCAAAGCGCCGAGTTCACGCCGGGCCTGACTGAAAAGGCCCTCGTCAAAACCCAGAGCCTTGGGCAGTTTCTCCCGCAGGATCGGCAGGATATCTTTGACTCCGTTGAAATTCTGCACATAGTTGGTGCCCAGTCCTTCGATCAGGGTGCTGGCCCGCAGCACGTACACCACCTCCTGGGGCAGCTTGAAGGGCATGTCCTTCATGGAAAAGAGCACATCCAGGGCCAAAGCCTGCATGCTCGCCGCATCCAAATCAATGTTCCCGAAAATGTCGAACATCCGTTCGGCAAATTCCAGCAACTCCTCGGGCGGGGCCGTGGGGGTGATCACTCCAAGATGTTCGCAGGCCGCGATGAACAGTTCGTAATCACGCATCGTGGCCGCCTGCACCATCTCGATCATGGCCATTTTTGTGGAACCGGTCAGGCGTTTGACCATCCCGAAGTCCAGCAGCACCAGGGTTCCGTCCTCGCGCACGAAGAGGTTGCCCGGATGCGGATCCGCGTGAAACAGTCCCTTGACCAGCATCTGCTCGGTATAAAAATCAATCAGCGTGTCCATGATCCGCGAAAAAGGAATGCGCAACCGCTCCAGGGCTCGGGCGTCGTCCACGCGCACTCCGTGCTCGAAACTCATCACCAGGGCGTCCTGATTGCTGTATTCCGGATAATAGTCGGGCATGCGCACGTCGTCCCGGGTGAACATCTCCTTGAACTTGCGCAGATTGTCCCGCTCGATGGTCATGTCCACTTCCTTGAGGATCATGCTCGAGAACTCGGCCAGCAGCGCCTCCAGGGAATTGCGGGTGTACAGGCTGAAAAAAGGACGGAACAATCCCAGAAAAAACACCAGAATGCGAATGTCCACCCGGACCTTTCGTTCGATGTCCAGACGGCGAATCTTCACCGCGACTTCCGTATCGTCGGCAAGACGGGCGCGATGCACCTGACCGATGGAGGCGCTGGCCAGGGGCGAAGGGTCGAACTGCTTGAACGGGGGAGACGGGCCAAAGGCCCGGGCGTACACCTCGTCAAGATCGCCCTGGGGCATAGGGGCCACCTCGTCGTGGATGGTACGCAACTCCGCCAGGTAGTCCTCGCTGAAAAAATCCGCCCGGGTGGCCAGCACCTGGGCCAGCTTGATGAAGCTGACCCCCAGGTCAAGAATGGTTTTTTTCAGGGCCGCCGGCCCCAAGGGCGAAATGAACAGGATCCGGTCCCTTTTGAGCACAGTGGCGAAGATGGTCACCAGGAAGCGAAACGCCTGCCAGATCCGCCCCGGCGCATAATAACTGCGCATCATCGCGGGGGAAAAAGGGTCATGAGCCGTTCCGGCGCTCCAGCAACGCCTTGATCTCGGCGATGTCCTCTTTGGTGGCCAAGCCGGTTTCACGGATCGCCTCGGTGACTATCTCCCTGATCCTGGCATCCAGGGCTTCCTTTTCCTGCTTCGCCCGCTGCCCGGCCTCGTCCAGAAACTTGGTCAGCTCCTCGCGGCTGATGGTTCCCAACTGCTCCAGATCCTTGAGCTGGGCCTCGATCTTTTCCTTGGCCATGAACGCGGCGCCCAGGCCGATATACAACAGATCACTCGGTTTCATCATGCATCCTCCAGAACATTGATGGTCCGTTTCAAAATATACATTGATCCTTACCAGTTGCCCTCATTGTTGACAATAACAAACAATTTCAATATGTTGTTTTTATATCGAGCAAAAAACCAGCAAGCCTCTCCAACCATTATCTTTCAGGAAACAGATTATGATCCCGGTACACAACACTTCCAATGAATATGACACTGATCAACCCCATGCCCTCTCAGTTGAAGACTGTTTGCACGCCCTCAACTCCAAGCCCGAAGGGCTCGAATTCGAGGAGGCCGAACAGCGGCTGCGGCAGGTGGGCCCGAACAAGCTCCCCGAACCGGAACAGGACGGCTTGCTTAAAAAATTTTTCAGGCACTTCCACGACACATTGATCTACGTGCTGCTCGGGGCAGCGGCCATCACGGCCCTGCTGGGCCACTGGATTGATACCGGCGTGATCCTCGGGGTGGTGGTGATCAACGCCATCATCGGCTTTCTTCAAGAGGGAAAAGCCGATGAGGCCCTGGCCGGGATCCGCAAGATGCTCTCTTTGCACGCTCAGGTCCTGCGCGGGGGCGACTATCAGGACATGGAGGCCGAATTCTTGGTGCCCGGAGATATCATCCGCCTGCGCTCAGGCGACAAGGTCCCGGCGGATGTCCGTTTGCTGGAAACCACCAACCTGCGCATCGAGGAAGCCGCCCTGACCGGAGAATCCGTGCCCGTGACCAAGCAGACGGCCCCGGTTTCCCGCGATGCCTCCCTGGGAGACCGCACAAGCATGGCCTATTCCGGATCCCTGGTTACCTCGGGCCGAGGCGTGGGTCTGGTCACGGCCACGGGAATCCGCACCGAACTGGGACGGATCAACGTGATGATCCAGGACGTGGAAAAACTGGCCACGCCTTTGACCCGGCAAATGGCCCGCTTCGGCAAGTACCTCTCCATTGTCATCCTGTGTCTGGCCGCCTTGATGTTCGCCATTGGCTGGTTTGTCCACGGCACGGCCATGGAGGAACTCTTTTTTGCCTCCATCGGCTTTGCCGTGGCCGCCATTCCCGAAGGTCTGCCCGCGATCCTGTCCATCACCCTGGCCATCGGCGTGCAGCGCATGGCCGCGCGCAAAGCCATCACCCGCCGCCTGAACGCGGTGGAGACTCTGGGCTCGGTGACCGTGATCTGCTCGGACAAGACCGGCACCTTGACGCGCAATGAGATGACCGCCAAGGCCGTGGTCACCACCGCCGGAACATATTCGGTCAGTGGAACCGGCTACGCGCCTGAAGGGCATGTGCGCACGCCGGACGGAGAAAACGCGGACATCCGCCACCGCCAGGATCTGAAAAGGCTCGTGGAAATTATGGCCGTATGCAACGACGCTGCTATCTATGAGGAGGACGGCCATTGGATGCTCAACGGCGAACCCACGGAAGGCGCCCTGCGCGTCCTGGCCCGCAAGGCGGACTTCCAGGAAAAGCCCTACGCCCGCTTGGCCGAGCTGCCCTTTGAATCAGAGAACAAATTCATGGCCACCCTGGCCAGAAGTCCGGAGGACGAGGTCCGCCTGATGATCAAGGGGGCACCGGACCGCCTTTTGGAACGTTGTACGCGGCAAATGGGTTCGGACGGCAAACTTCACCCCTTGGATCGCGAAATCTGGGAACAGGCCATGGACAAGCTGGCTGCCCAGGGACAGCGCGTCCTGGCCGCGGCCTGGCGAAATTGGCCTGAAAAGCCTCGTGGGATCGACCTGGATGACGTAGAAAAGGACATGATCTTCGCCGGTCTCGTAGGCATTGTGGACCCGCCCCGGCCCGAAGCCATTGCCGCCATCAAGACCTGTCGCCAGGCCGGCATCAGGGTGAAGATGATTACCGGCGACCACGCGGGCACGGCCCTGGCCATCGGCCTGGAAATGGGCATCGGTGATGGCCAGAACGTGGTCACCGGCGACGAGCTGGAGGCCGCCGACGATGAAAAGCTTCAACAGCTCGCCGTGGAACACGATATTTTCGCCCGCACCAGCCCGGAGCACAAGCTGCGGCTGGTCATGGCCCTGCAATCCAACCAGGAGGTGGTGGCCATGACCGGCGACGGGGTTAACGACGCCCCTGCCCTGAAGCGGGCCGACGTGGGCGTGGCCATGGGCGTCAAGGGTACTGAGGCCACCAAGGAGGCTGCGGAAATTGTGCTCGCGGACGACAATTTCGCTTCCATCGAACATGCCGTGGAAGAAGGCCGGACCATTTACGACAATCTGCGCAAGGCCATCTTGTTCATCCTGCCCACCAACGGGGCCGAAGGACTGGTGATGCTCATCGCCATTGTGGCCGGTTTCGCCGTGTTGCCCCTGACCCCGGTGCAAATCCTGTGGGTGAACATGGTCACGGCCGTGACCCTGGCCGTATCCCTGGCCTTTGAACCATCGGAGCCCGGATTGATGTCCCGTCCTCCACGGCGGCCCGGAGCTCCCATTCTTAGCGGCTACTACATCTGGCGGATCGGTTTCGTGTCCCTGCTCATCGGCTGCGCCACCCTGGCCGTGTTCCATGTGGAAATGAGCCTGGACATGGACGTGGACGTCGTGCGCACGGTCTGCGTGAACACCCTGGTGGCCGGCCAGCTCTTCTACCTCTTCAACAGCCGCTATCTGCGCGAATCCGCATGGCATCCGAAACGGCTCCTGGGCAACAGCGCGGCCTTGGCCGCGGCAGGCGCCCTGGTTCTCTTTCAACTTGTTTTTGTCTATACCCCGTTCATGAACGTCTGGTTCGGGTCTGCTCCGCTGGAACTGCGCCATTGGCTGGTCCCCGTGGGCATCGGGATGTTGGTGTTCACCCTGGCGGAGATGGAAAAAGCCATCAGACGATATTTCCTCTCCAGGACTGGGCCGTTTGAGGAACCGAGCTGACAACCTCGCTAATGCACATCCGCGCTTGGGCGGATCAACCACGGGAGCTTCCATGGCTCAAACTCCTTTTTTACGGCTCATTTCCCGCCTGACATCGTCGGTTCTGGCGCTTTTCCTTTGTTTCCCGTCCGCAACGGCTTGGGCCCAGGAGATTCGTTTGTTCCGCATCGGCACCGGCGGCCTGCTGGGCGTTTACCATCCTCTTGGCCAGGCCCTGGCCGAGGGGATCACCACGGCCACCGCCTTGCCTGAATTGATTGCCGTGGCTCAGACCTCCGGAGGCTCCGTGGAAAACGTGCAGGCCTTGCTTGCCGGAGAAATCGAAGCCGGGCTGGTCCAGGCCGACGTGGCCCTATGGGCGCTGCAAGGCCGGGGGCCCTTTGCGGGCGACGACCGGGGGCGTCATGTCCGCGCCGTAGCCAGTCTCTATCCGGAACGCCTCCAGATCGTCACCCGGCGTGACGCAGACATTCGATCCATTACCGATCTGCGCGGCAAATCCATCTCCCTGGATGAGGCCGGTTCCGGCACACTGGCCGTGATGCGCATCGTTTTGGAGGATCACGGACTTTCGGAAAAAGATCTTTCTCCGGTCTATCTCAAGCCGGAATTCACCACGGAAAAAATTATCTCCGGTGGTTTGCACGGCTTTTGTCTGATGGCCGGCACTCCGGCCCAGGCCATTACAACCGTCATGGACCAGGATCTGTTCATGGTGCCTGTTGCGCCCGAAATCGCGGCCCGCATCTCCCGGCGACATCCCTATCTTGTGCCGGGGATGATCCCCGCAGACAGCTACGAAGGCGTCCCGGAAACTGCGACCATTGAAGTGCACGCCTTGCTTCTGGTCCATGAAGACCTAGATGAAGCCCTGGTTTACGAGATGACAGCAACCCTTTGGAGCGAACAAACCCGGTTTCTGCTGCACCAAGCTCATCCCCAAAGCCGATCCGTCACCCTGGACACCGCTCTGCAAGGGCTTTCCGTCCCGCTTCATCCCGGGGCTCGCCGCTTCTATCAGGAGCAGAACATGCTGCCTTTGGAGACTCCTGCTCCATGACCCCTGCCCGGCCGCGGGTCGAGCCCATGCTCTGGATCATTGCCGTGGCTGTGCTGGCCATGGTCCTGGGCTCCGGCATCCATACCAATGTGACGCTGCGATCCGTGGAACAGACGCTGCCCACTACCCTGTTGGCCCAGCTTGAAGACCTGACGCGGATCATGGAACACATGTCCGAACTCGTGAATTCCTCTGATCCGAACCGTGGCAGCCCAACACCGGATTCCATCGATCTTCTCTTGAAAGACATTGAAGTGTTGTTCACCAAGTTGGTGAACCTGCGCAACACCTATGTATTCGACAACCTGATCCAGGCCTCGGCTTTTCATGCCGTGGTCGCCCCGGCTCTGGTGGATGCCCGGGAATGGTTGACTCGCGGGGTTTCCGGACATGCGCCGGAATCATCTTTGACCATGCGCATCGTGCACGCACGACTGCACGACGCCCGGCGCAAGGCCTCAATAGTGCGCTACGAGTCCCATGCCGCGGCCCGGGATGTGCTCCTGGAGCAGCGCCATCGTCTGGAACGGTTCTTGTCCGGTGTCAACCTGCTTCTTTTCCTGGCCCTGGCCGCCGCCTTGATGGTCCTGGGTCTGACGCTGCGCCAGCTGCGCCTTGCGCGCCGGGAGGCCATGGTCCAAGCTGAGCGCGAACGGCTGACCATCATCATCGAATCCACCAATGACATGGTGTCCACATTCACTCCGGACGGCGCCCTGACTTTTCTCAACACCGCGGGCAGGAAGCTGCTGGGCTGGGAAGGGGAAGAAAACTTGAACACCAAGGTCATCTCGGACATTCATCCGTTGCGGGAAGCAAAAAACATCCTTGCCGTCGGCATCCCCACGGCGGTTCGTCGCGGCAGTTGGTCCGGCGAAACCGCGCTGCTGAACGCACACGGGATCGAGATACCCGTGGTGCAGACCATCATGTCTCATAGGACTCCTGACGGCCAAGTGGAGTATCTCTCCTCCATCATCCACGACATATCGGATCGCAAACGCGCTGAGCAGGAGCGGGAATCCCTTCAAATCCAATTGCTCCAGGCTCAGAAAATGGAGGCTCTGGGCACCTTGGCCGGCGGCGTGGCCCACGACTTCAACAACCTGCTCCAGGCCATCGGCGGCTGCACCCAGGCGCTGCTCAAGAACGCGGACCGTCACAATCCGGAACACGCCAAGCTAAAGACCATCGAACGAACCGTGGATCGAGCGGCCCAGCTGGTGCGCAGGCTGCTGCTGTTCAGCCGCAGGGCCGAGGCGCAACGCATCCCCGTCAATTTGAACCAGGCGTTACTGGACGCGGCCACGATCCTGGAACAGACCATTCCCAGAATGATCAGCCTGACCATGAACTTGAACGAGCAGCTGTGGCCGGTCC
Source organism: Desulfonatronum sp. (assembly GCA_011049455.1). Classification (GTDB taxonomy): domain Bacteria; phylum Desulfobacterota; class Desulfovibrionia; order Desulfovibrionales; family Desulfonatronaceae; genus Desulfonatronum. Next base: position 31,570 of record DSBL01000104.1, read on the forward strand.
TCGCCGATCCCGCGCAGATTGAACAGATGCTTCTGAATCTGGGCAGCAACGCCGCCGATGCCATGCCTGACGGCGGCCGACTGGTCCTGGAAACCCGGAACATGTCGCTGGATGACGAGACCGCCGGGGAGCGCATGGGCTTGCCGCCCGGACCTTACGTCGTGTTGAGCGTCTCGGACACGGGATGCGGCATGGACAAGCCCACCCTGGAAAAAATTTTCGATCCTTTCTTTACCACCAAGGAAGTGGGCAAGGGTACGGGTTTGGGTATGGCCTCGGTCTACGGCATTGTCCAGGACCATGGCGGGATGATTGCCTGCAGCAGTGAATTGGACCGCGGAACCGCGTTTACCATCTATTTCCCGGCCATGCCTGATCAGGAGGCCACGAAAACGCTTGCGTCAGCCACAGAAGCGCCTTGCGGCAAACAGACCGGAACGGAAACCATCCTGGTCGTGGACGACGAGGCCGATTTGCTGGAACTGACCGCCGAAGCCCTCCGAAACGCGGGCTATGCGACCCTGGAAGCCAAAAGCGGCGAACAGGCGCTGGAGGCTTTCAGGCTGCACAGGGAGGTCATTGATCTGATCCTTTTGGATCTGAACATGCCCGGCATGGGCGGGCAACGCTGCCTGAAAGAGCTTCAGCGTCTGGATCCGGCCGCCCGGGTGCTCATTGTCAGCGGCTATGTGCTCAATGATCAGGTCAAGCAGGCCATGGACTCCGGGGCATCGGGATTTCTCGGCAAACCTTTCCAGATCGACGAACTGCTCCTCCAGATCCGCCAAATTCTGGACCGCCGGGAATAAACATTCCGGCCGTTTCCGCACACCATGAAGTTCACGCCGCCGGCACAGCGGACGGGCTTCTGCGCAGCCAGATCAGGTATTCCTGATTGCCCTTGGGGCCGAGAATTCTTGCGGGTACGCTGCCCAGACACCCGAGTCCCAGTTGGTCCCGGGCGAACCGGATCACCTCGGACAAAAGCCGCTCACGCAGGCTTGAATCGCGTATCACGCCTTTGACCGTCGCCCTCGGACCGGCTTCGAACTGGGGTTTGACCAGGGCGATGATGTGGCCCTGGGGCTTGAGAAATTGGAGGCTGGGCGGAAGAATCAGGCGCAGGGAAATAAAGGAGCAGTCGGCAACGATCAGGTCCACGGCTTCCGGAAGCAGGTCCGGTCCGGCCCTGCGGAAATTCACGCCCTCCAGATTGACCACGCGCGGATCTTGGCGCAGCCTCCAGTGCAGCTGCCCCCGCCCCACGTCCAGGCTATAGACCCTGACCGCGCCGTGCTGCAAAAGACAATCGGTGAAGCCTCCAGTGGACGCGCCCACGTCCAGGGCGATCATTCCCCGGACATCCAAGGCGAAATGATCCAGGGCCGTAAGCAGCTTCTCTCCGCCGCGGCTGACGAACCGCTCTTGGGCCGTAATCCGGAGAATCGTCTCCAGCGGCAAAAACCGCCCCGGCTTGTCCACGAGCCGCAACTCGCCGTCCACCAGCATCTGCGCCCGGCCGGCCATGATCAACCGCTTGCCCTGCTCCCTGGACTCGGCCAGGCCTTGTTCCGCCAAAAGCTGGTCGGCCCGGATTTTCGCGGCCACAGACTAGTCCCTGGATTGCAATCCGAGCAATTCAACCACGGACCGGGCCGCCTTGAGCACGTACTCCGGTTCGGAAAGCCCTGCCTTGTCCTCTGCGGACAAGACCTGATGCGGCCGGTTCACCAGCTCCCGCCTGGGGACAATCTCGTATTCAGGGGCAAAGGCGTTTGCAAAATACATCTCCTGAAACCCGATAAACTTCAAGCTGTGGGCCGTGGCGTCCAGAACGGCCAGTTCCTCCTTGTCCATCAATCCCAGCTCCCTGGCCCGCAGCAACCCGGCCAGGCATTCTCCGCCCTGGGTGCAGGCGATGTGTCCATGCCTGTTGGCCATGAGCATGCCTTCGATGATGGCCTGTTCCTCCACCTGGATCACGTGAAACAGGCCCGGGCCCCCGGACTGTTCGTACTGTTCCACGAAACACCTGACTCTTGGGAAGGAGACCGGATTGCCGATCATCGCGGCCTGGGCCACGCTGGGTCGTACCGGCACCGGATGATAGCGTCGCTTGGCTGCGTTCCGCTCCAGGTAGTAACGAAAAACCGGATCGGCATGAGCCGACTGCACGCCGAAAATCCTGGGCAGGACCTCGATGATGCCCAGCCGCTTGAGCTTCAAAAAGCCGCTCATGATCGCGGTGATATTGCCCGCGTTGCCGATGGGCACGAAAATGGCCTTGTCCGCCAGGTCCCAGGCATAGTGCTGAGCCGTTTCAAAAGCATAGGATTCCTGGCCCAGGATGCGCCAGGCGTTTTTGGAATTAAGCAGGGCCACGCGATAGTTCTCGGCCAAATGCTCCACCACCTTCATGCAGTCGTCAAACACGCCGGGAAGTTCCAGAACCACGGCCCCGCTGCCCAAGGGCTGGGCCAATTGCTGCGGCGTAACCTTGCCCTGGGGCAAAAGCACCACGCTCTTGATCGCCCCGCCCACATAGGCCGCATAAAGAGCCGCGGCAGCCGAGGTGTCCCCGGTGGAGGCGCAGACCGTGAGCACCTGGTCCCAGCCATGCCGGCGAATCAGGGCCTTGAGATAGCTGAAAGCGCAAGCCATGCCCCGGTCCTTGAAGGACGCACTGGGATTCTGACCGTCGTTCTTAAAGGCCAGATCCTGGCCGACATGGCTGCAAAGGGCCGGGGAAGCCGGAATGATCGGCGTGTTGCCTTCGCCGAGCCAGACAATGTCCTCGGGCTCCAGCACCGGTGCGATCAGCTCGTAGAAACGGAAAACACCTTTAAGTTCGCAACGGCGCGTGGCCGCCCGCAGATCGAAAATCTTCCGCCACTGTATTCCCGCGATCCGGTCCAAAGCGGCAAAGCGCTCATCTTCCAGAAGCAGGACTTCCCCGCAGTGCGGGCAGGTGTAATGCAATTCGGCAATGTCCAGGCGCGCCTTGCACCCCAGACAGACATACGTCATGCGGCCGCGGTGGGTTGGAAAGCGGTCTTGCGTCGTATCCATGGGAAGCTCGAAAGAGATGGGGTGCCGGTTATATTTCCATGCCGATCCTGCGCAGGGCCGCCAAGCCCCCCTCCAGGTACTGCGTTTTGGTCACGCCTGCGTTTTCCAGGGTAATCTGCGCCTCGTAGGCCCGGCCTCCTGCGTTGCAAAACAGAATGATTCTTCTGTCCCTGGGCACCTCACCCAGCCTGACCCGCAGTTCATCCTGGGGGATATTTTTCCACACGTCCGGATATTTCTTCAAAAAATCCTGGGCATTGGCCGGGGCACGGCAATCCAGGATCAGGAAATCCCGGTCAGCCCGTTGCCACAGCTCCGCGAATTCCCGAACATTGAGGGTCTTGCCGCGGCCGTCCAGGATATTTTCGGCCGCGTTGGCCACGGCGTTGAGAATGTCCATGGCTGACGAAAAGGGCGGGGAATAGGGCAGCTCCAGATTGCTGATCTCCGACACATGGGGATGGCGGGCCAACAATGCGGCCACGGCTCCGACACGGCCGACCAGGCCGTCGTTCTTGCTCCCCAGCCCCTGAATGCCCAGGACCCGCCCGGATTTTCCCACGACCAATTCCAGGTGCATTAATTCCTTTTCTGGGAAAAAATGGGCCCGATCAGTCTGGACCACATGGGCGCAAATGGCCTCAAGATCGTTTCGCTTGGCCATTTCCAGGCTCAATCCGGCTCCGGCCACGGAAATGTCAAACAGCTTGACCGCAAAACTGCCCACGGCACCGGGAAATTCGGCGTCACCTCCGGCCAGGTTGGTGCCGATGACCCGTCCTTGCCTGTTGGCCAGGGAACCCAAGGGATAATAGCCGGGCTGGTTCGTGACCAGGTTGGGCAGCTGCACGCAGTTGCCCCCGGCGTAAATATCCGGATCAGAGGTCTGCATCCGGGCATTGACCATGATCGTGCCCTTGGCGGACACCTCCAGGCCGGCCTCCATCGCCAATTCAGAATTGGGAATCACACCCACGGACATGATCACCAGGTCGGCTTCCAGCTCCTCGCCTTCCAGGAGAACGCGCTGCACGTGGCTGCCCCCGGCAAAACCGAGAACCTTGGAGGGCAGGCGAAAATCGACCCCCTGTTCCTGCATATGCTGCCGGGCCATGCGGGCCAGATCAACGCTGACAAATCCCGGCAGCACCTGGTTTGCGATCTCCACCACCGTGGTCTCCACGCCCCACATCTCGGTCAATGCCTCGGCCATTTCCAAACCGATGAACCCGGCGCCGATGACCACGGCCTTGCTCACCTTGCCCCCCTCCACCCGGGAACGAATGGCTTCGGCTTCATCCAGATTGGAAACCGTGAACACCTCGGGCAGGTCCACGCCCGGCAGGTCCGGCTGGCGGGGGCGGCTGCCGGTGGCCAGGACCAGCTTGTCGTAAGCCAACTGAATCGACTCTCCGGTGTCCAGATTGCGGGCGTGCACCACCTTTGCGACGCGATCTATCCGCTCCGCTTTGGTCCGGACAAGCACGTCCACGCCCTTGGCCTCGCGAAAAAAGTCAGGGTCTCGAACCATGTTGAAACTGGTTGATTGCAAGGCCTCCACATCGCTGACATCCCCTGAAACATAATAGGGAATGCCGCATCCGCCATACGAAATCCGCGCCCCCTGCTCCAGCATGGTCACGCGCGCATCCGGCACAAGCCGCTTCAATCGGCACGCCGCCTTGGGACCAAGCGCCACTGCTCCAATAATCACCACATGCATGAATCATTGCTCCTTTCAACTGTCGCTTTCTTCGAGAATAATCGACAACCGCCTTGAAATATGTCGCAAAACAAAATTGTCCACTTACTCCTCAAGGACAATGCCTGCAAGTGCCGTGCTCAACTCCGGCGCCAGTTCACCTTGCAAGGCGCCCGGGCTGCATCACCCGGCTTGACACATCAGCATGCAGCATTAAAGTTGTTTCAGTTCCTGCGCGTCTACGAACCGGCGGATCTTTTTTGATTTGATTTTTCACAAGGATTGCCTTTCTTGGTTCATCATTTTATAATATTTTTTTTTTGCACTACTCTATGGCCAACCGGCTTCTCGAAGGAGCATTCATGAACCCGCAAGACTTGGATTATTTTGAAAAACTTTTGAAAGACACCTTGCATGACCTCACCCAAAGAGGTTCCGAGGCCATTGATGAGATGACCGACAACAGGGAGGTTCATGCCGATCCCACGGACAGGGCTACCATGGAAACGGACAGGGCCACCATGCTTCGCCTGCGCGACAGGGAGCGCAAACTGATCCCCAAGGTCCATGAAGCCTTGGCCCGCATCCAAAACGGCACCTACGGACTCTGCGATGACTGCGGAGAAGAGATCAGCATAGAACGGCTCAAGGCCAGGCCCGTCACCACCTTATGCATCAAATGCAAAAACCTGCGCGAGCAGGAGGAGCAGTTGCGCTGCGAATAACACCATCGCCACTGCGCCTTAGCGCGGTCCATTTCGGCCTTTGCCCCCATCCCAACCGCGTTCACCGCCGTGCCCTCTTCACTTGATCGGACCCGCGCGAAGCCGACCTCTTTTTTTAAACCATGGAGGCATTGCTCTTTCGCTTTCTTGTCCAAGACTTGCATCCCATGCTCCTGGGAAGACGATTGGAGCGGATACACTCACCGGGACCAGGCCGGTGGACCCTTCGTCTTCAACCCTGCCCCTTCCCCCGCTTTCTGCTTTTCGCGCATCACCCCTCTCGCTGCGCTCTGATGCTTTCCGAGCAACGACCTGAAAACCCTTTGATCCCCACAGCGCAAGTGATGTGGTTGCGTAAAAGGATCCAGGGATTGCGCATTCTCGATATCAAAACGGACTGGAGCAACCGCAGGTTGAGCCTGGGGCTGGGGCTGCAGGCGGCCGACTTCTGGATGACCCTGGATCTGCGCGCCGGCATCGGCCTGGAATCCCAGCCCTTTCGGACCAGCATTGCAAAAGCCCTTTGGCCGTCACTTGACGAGATCAATAACAATGACGATGTGTGGCAATCTTTTCCGCACATCTCCCCTCTGCTCCGGAAAACCCTGGCCGGCTTGCCCCGATCCGCGGCATCGGCAGTGTATGTCGAACTGCAACGCCCAAGCCGCCCCGAATACTTTGTGTACGGCAATGAGCAGGGACCGATGCTGGCATGTCCCTGGCGCATTCCGGACAGGCTGCGCCAAGGCCAAAAGGAGCGCCGGGTTGCATCGGCCCTGGAGGCGGCGGCGATTGTCGGCGAACGCATCTTTTTCCCAGCAGGTCTTCAGCCGATGGATGGTGCATCCGTTGCCGCGCAAAAAAAACGCAACCGTCTTCTTCAGCGGCTGGAAGCGGATGAAAGGCGCATGCAAAACTACTGCAAGCTCGCTGAACAGGCCCGTCTGCTCCAGGCGGAACTGCATCATCTGCCGACCCGCAAACGCCTGAAAATGGTGACCCTGAACGGTTCGGACGGAACGCCGCGGGAAATCGCCCTGGACCCGCGAAAAACCGTTTTGGAAAACATGGAGCATTGGTTCCGTCTGGCCAACAAGGGCAAACGCGGACTTGTCCATATCCGCACGAGACGCGAAATAATGCTCTCTGACGAGTTGTCCGCGCCTTTCATCGGCTTGGGGCATCCCTCTCAGGAGCCCGCTGCATCCCCCTTTGCCCAGGCTGACAATCCGCCCAAACCGGACTTGCCCGTGCATCGCTTTTTGAGTAGCGACGGGTTCATCATGTTGCGGGGCAAAAACAAAAAGGCCAACCACGCTCTTCTCACCAGGCTGGCCAAGCCTTTTGACTATTGGTTTCATGCGGAGTCGGGCCCCGGCGCCCATGTGATCATCAAACGGAACAGCCCCGTCCATGCGGTCCCTGAACAGAGCATGCGCGAGGCTGCGATTCTGGCTGGGTTGGCCAGTCACTGTTCCGATGCGGGCAAGGCATCCGTCATCTGCGCCGAGGTCAGAAACGTCCGGACAATCAAGGGCAGCCCCGGCCAGGTCAGAGTGGAAAGAACCCTGCGCACCCTGTTTGTGGACCTTGATCGCGAAATGGAAACGCGACTAAAAATGGCAAACGCAAGGAACGCTTATGCTGGTTGAAGCCAACATCTCGAGAACACTGACGGATCTGCATGGCCGCAGCATCAGCTATTTGCGGCTCAGCGTCACGGACCGCTGCAACCTGCGCTGTCTATACTGCAGAAGCGCCGCCGGTTGGCAAATGCTGCCCCATGAACATATACTCACCTATGAGGAATGCCTGGAACTCATTGCCGTGGCCACGGAACTGGGCATGAGCAAAGTTCGTCTGACCGGCGGGGAACCGTTTATCCGCAAAAACTTCATCCAGTTCCTGGAGCAGGTCCTCTTCCGGCATCCGCATTTGAATCTGCGACTGACCACCAACGGAACACTGCTCAACGGCAAGATCCCGGCCTTGAAATCCATCGGCGTCCAGGCCTTGAACATATCCCTGGACACATTGAAACGCGAAAAGTTCCAACGCATCACCGGCCGGGACTTCTATGCCCAGGTCAGGCGGGCCATTGATCAATGCCTGGAAAACGATCTGCGGGTAAAAATCAATGTGGTCGCGCTGAAAGGAATCAATGACGACGAGCTGGAAGATTTCCTGCGCTTGGCCATACAACTGCCGGTGGACTTGAGGTTTATCGAATTCATGCCTGTGGGCGAGAAAACCATCTGGCGCCCGGATCAGGTCTGGACGGCAAAGGATATCCTGGATCAGGCCCGAGAATTCGTGGAATTGCGGCCCAGCAACGATCAGGACAAACAGCACGGTCCGGCAAGGATGTTCCACATTTCCGGCGGCCAGGGAAGGTTGGGAATCATTTCTCCCATGAGTTCACACTTCTGCAACCAATGCAACAGGTTGCGCATCACGCCTGACGGAAGGCTGCGCACTTGTCTTTTTTCCGATCACGAATATCGCCTCCGCCCCGTGCTGCGTTCGACCAAACTGGGACGTTCCCAGCTGCGCAGAATCATTGTCCTGGCCAGCCGCATCAAACCCATCGGGCACGACTTGCTTTCCGGGATGCGCCAGGAACCAGCGGTGTGCCGCAAGGTCATGTCCGCCATCGGTGGCTGAGGGTTGTTATATTTTGTCCATGAAAATAAGCACGCCGACGATCACAAAGGCCACCGCGGCCGCCTTCTTGATCAAATCAACCGGCAAATACTGGCACAAGACCTGGGCCAGAAGCACCCCCAACAGGCTGACGCTTACAAGCCCCAAAGAGGCGCCCATGAAAACGCTCCAGGGCTTCTCGGTCTTGGCGGCCATGAAAATGCAGGCTAATTGGGTCTTATCGCCCAGTTCGGCCAAAAATATGATTCCAAAGGTGACCATCGCCAGTTTCCAGTCCATAATCCCACCCCTTGGCAGTAAGCAGTGCGTGCAACGTAGCGAGAAGGATGATAAATGTCGATGCACGCACCCCGAAACCTTAAAGGACATGAACATGCACCAAATGCCGGAAAGACATGATTACTGAAAAATTAAACCGTCGCCTGGAATTCCAGGATTCCAGCCAGACACAAAAACTTTTCGGTCCCCACAACACTCATCTGCGCTTGCTTGCCGAAATGAGCGGCATTGCCCTGGACAGTTGTGGAACCGTGGTCACCTTGTGCGGCGAGGACGCCGTTGCCCTGGACCAGACCGCCAATTGCCTGGTGCAGTTGTATGGCATGCTGCAAAACGACCAAACCCTTTTTTCCCAGGATGTGGAACATGCCTGGCGAATTTTATGCCGCGACCCGAAGGCCGATATACAATCCATTTTCAAGGACGTGGTCTACGCTGTTTCTCCCCGGCGAACCATCACGCCGCGAACCCTCAGCCAAAGGACCTATCTGCAGGCCATTAGGGAAAACGATCTGGTTTTCGGAATCGGTCCGGCCGGGACCGGCAAGACCTATCTTGCCGTGGCCATGGCCGTGGCCGCGCTGACCAAAAAACAGGTCAAACGTCTGGTATTGACCAGACCTGCCGTGGAAGCCGGAGAAAAACTGGGTTTCTTGCCCGGGGATCTCAGCGAAAAAGTCAATCCCTATTTGCGGCCCCTGTATGATGCACTGCACGACATGCTCGACTTCCGAAAGGTGCAGGAAATGCTCGAAACCGGAGTGATTGAAATCGCGCCCCTGGCCTTCATGCGCGGCCGGACTCTGAACGACGCCTTCATCATTCTGGACGAAGCCCAGAATACGACACCGGAACAGATGAAAATGTTTCTGACCCGCTTTGGATTCGGTTCCAAAGTCGTGGTTACGGGAGACATCACCCAGATCGACCTGCCCTCCCACGCCAAATCCGGGCTGGTCCAGGCCGAAGCGATCCTTGCCTCTGTTTCCGGCCTGCGCTTCGTCCATTTTCACGAAGAGGACGTCATCCGGCATCCCTTGGTGGGCCGTATTGTCCATGCTTATGAACGATACACGCAACAAACAATCCCTCAAAAAGGCGAATAGCCTCAAGCCGGCGGTGCCATCGCCCATGCCTCCGGTCAAGCCGGACGCCGCCGCGTCCACCAGCATCGGCAGTGTAGCGGTGTTCGTGGCTTGCATGCTGTTTGTGGCCGCGCTTGCCGGGGTAAATATCGAACCGGGGCAAAAAGTCTTTCTTGAAGGAGAGATCGCGGCCCAGGACGTGACCGCACCCAGGGATTTCCTGATAGAGGACCAGGAATCGACTCGCACCAGGAAAGAACAGGTGGCCCTGACCCAACCCCCGATTTTCGATCTGGCTCAGATTCCCTTTGCCCAGATGACCAAAAAATTGACCGCCTTGCTGGAACTGATCGCTTCGTCCACGTCTGAGGAACCGTCCCAGATACAAAACTTGGTGGCCGAGGAACTGAACACGCAGATCGCCTCATCGGTCTGGGCTCAATGGACCGGGGAATCCTTTCACGAATTGATGCATTCCACGGTCATACCCTGGCTGGAAGAGGCGTATCAACGAGGAGTGCTGGCAGAACGCCGGTTTGTCGCGGACATCCCCACGGGAATCGTGGTCCGGGACTTGTCCTCCGGAACCGAGCAACTGCACCTGAATGTCTCGGACTATCACGACTTGGCCGATCTGAGCGACGCCCTGGACAACCATCTTCGCGCAGCTCAACACTCCCAGGCTTTGCGCCGAGCCGTGCTGGCCCTGGTTTCTCCCCTTTTGCGTCCCAACCTGACCTTGAACCAGGAAGCCACCCAATCCAGGGTGGCGAACGCGGTACAGGCAGTGGAACCGGTATTCTACCAGATCAAAAAAGGAGAAATCATCGTCCGCAAGGCCGAGCGAGTGTCCTTCGACCAGCAACAGAAGATGCAGACCCTGTTTTCCGACAGCACCGACGTTTATCTCTGGGGCCGGTTCGGCGGGATGTTTTTGATCACCCTAGCCTTTGCCATGGGTATCTTTCATTCCGCCAAAAGCCTGGGCAAACGCTTATCGCCCAAGGACTCTCTGCTTTTGGCTTCAATGATCATCATCTTCGCGGCACTGGCCAAGTTCGTGGCCGTTAACCGCCTTCCGCTCAACCAGGAGCTGACGTATCTTGCGGCGGACGTTTTTGTTTTCAGCCTGCCCGTGGCCGGCGCGGCGGGTTTGCTGGTCCTGTACTTTCCCGTGCTGATATGTCTTTTCAGCGGTGCTTTGCTGGCCTTTGTCTGCAGTCAGATGCTCCACGCCGGATATGACATCTTTCTGTTTTTCCTCGTGGGCACAAGCGGATATGCCATATTTTTACGCAACGCCCAGACCAGGATGGACATCCTCAGAAGCGCTTCACCGCTGTTGGCCATCTTGTTGGGAACATGGGCCGCTCTAAATCTTCTGCACATGCAGACCCTGGCCTGGTTCGTCTCCGGCACGGTCTTCGTCACCGCCGGAGCCATTCTTTCCACCCTGCTGGTTCTGGCCCTGAGCCCCGTGGTGGAATTTCTGTTCGGATACACCTCCCGTTTCAAACTCATGGAATTGATGAGCCTGGAACAGCCCCTGCTGCAATCGCTCATGGTCAATGCACCGGGCACCTATCATCACTGCCTGATCGTGGCCAACATGACCGAGGCCGGAGCCAGGGCCATCGGCGCCAACCCGCTGTTGGCCAAGGTCGCGGCCCTGTACCATGACATCGGCAAATTGAAAAATCCGCACTATTTCATTGAAAACCAGTTCGGCTGCGAAAACAGACACGACAAATTGGCCCCGTCCATGAGCGCCTTGGTTTTGACCTCCCACGTCAAAAAGGGCGTGGAACTGGCCTCGGCCTACAAGCTTGGGCCGGAAATCACCGACTTGATCCAGCAGCACCACGGCACCCGCCTGATTTCATTTTTTTACCAGAAAGCCTTGAACCAGGCCGAGGGCAGGGGAATGGAAAACGTGCGCGAAGACGATTTTCGCTATCCCGGGCCGAAACCCCAAACCCGGGAGGCCGGCATTATTCTGCTGGCCGACGCCATCGAGGCTTCCAGCCGGACCCTGGTGGATCCGACTCCCAGCCGAATCAAGGGCCATATTCAAAATTTGGTGCGCACCGTATTCAACGAAGGACAACTGGACGAGTCGGATTTGAGCCTTAAGGACCTGCATATTCTCAGCGAAACCTTTCAACGCATACTTACCGGCATATTCCACCAACGAATTCATTACCCCGGACCCCATGACCACGACGCATCACAGCCGCCCAAGGCGGAAACAGCCAAGACCGCCCCGCTGCGCCTGGCTCCCAGAGCCTCCTTTGCGCATTCAGGTGGATGACATGATTCTGCGCCACCCTGTGCTGCCTCTGGGCCGATCCGAGCTGCGGAACGTCCTTGGGCGGATTCTGGAAAGACTTGAGCTGTCCGGGACCAATCTGGAACTGCTCATTACCTCTGACCAAGCCATGGCCGTGCTTCATGCCAAGCACCTGAACGGCGTCGGACCGACCAACGTGCTCGCGTTCCCAAACACCACATCCGCCGAGAAGACCCGGACCTGCCTCGGTGCCATCGCGCTCAACGCGGACGCGGTCATCCGGGAGGCATGGCTCTATCGACAAAACCCCATAGACCAGTTCATCCGTCTGGTGACCCACGCCCTGCTCCACTTGACCGGCTTTGAACATGGTCAACTCATGGATGAACTGACCGAGTCCGTGGTGGAAGAATTTCAAAACGGCTTTTCCTCGCCCAACTGATTATTCATTGCCCAAGGAACACCTTTGATGCGCATCGCCATGCTCCAGAACAACTATGTGGTCGGCGATCTAGTGGGCAACGCCGCAAAAATCGCATCTTCCGTGCATGCCGCGTCCCAGGCCCGGCCTGACCTCTGCCTTTGCTCGGAACTGTCGCTGCTGGGCTATCCTCCCCTGGACTTGCTGCTCAACAAAGGCTTCATTGATGCAAGCTGGCGCATCCTGAAAGAGCTGGCTCAAACCCTGCGCAAAACCCCGCCCGTGCTCGTGGGCCTGGCCGAACCCAACACCCGGCAGGAAGGCCGGCCCCTGTGGAACAGCGCGGCACTGCTCGCCGGGGGAGAAGTCAAGAACGTATTCCACAAGACGCTGCTGCCCACCTACGACGTGTTTGACGAGGACCGGTATTTCGAACCCTTTGACGAGCCGGGCTGGTTTGAACTTGGCGGCCTTCGCATCGGTGTGACCATTTGTGAAGACATCTGGAACGACAAGGATTTCTGGAAATCCAGAAGATATCGACTGGACCCCATCGCACGGCTGGCATCGCAGGGCGTGCACTGCATCGTGAATCTTTCGGCCTCGCCGTTTCATCTGGGCAAGCACGCCTTCCGGCAAAAAATGCTCTCGGAGCTGGCCCGCAAACATGGACTGCCGCTAATCTATGTCAACCAGGTGGGAGGCAACGACGACCTTGTCTTTGACGGCCGCAGCAGCGTGTTTTCCGCGGCCGGCGCTTTGATCGCCACGGGCAAAGCCTTTGCCGAGGATCTGGTCGTGGCGGATCTGGACAGCTTCCCGGGAAAAAACGCCCAAGCCCTGGAACAACAAGACGAGGTTTCCTGCCAAGAACAGGAAGCTTGGAAAGCCCTGATCCTGGGGACCGGGGATTATCTGCGCAAGACCGGCTTTTCCAAGGCCTTGCTGGGTATTTCCGGAGGGATCGACTCTTCCCTGGTGGCGGCCATCGCGGCACATGCCCTGGGGCCGGAAAACGTGCTGGGGGTCCTGCTGCCTTCGCCCTACACCAGTTCGGCCAGCATTGAGGATGCTCTGGAACTGGCCGCCAACCTGGGCATCAAAAGCATGACCATCCCCATTGACGAGCTCATGACCGGCTTTGATCAAGCCCTGAAAAGCGCCTTTGCAGGACGGCCCGCAGACGTGACCGAGGAGAACATTCAAGCCCGCATCCGCGGCAATCTGCTGATGGCTTTATCCAATAAATTCAAATATATGTTGCTGACAACAGGGAACAAATCCGAACTGGCCGTGGGTTACTGCACCATGTACGGGGACATGGCCGGCGGCCTTGCGGTCATTGCCGACGTGCCCAAGTCCCTGGTCTATGCCCTGGCCAGATGGCTCAACGCCACCCACGGCCGGGTGATCCCGGAACGGGTCATCAGCCGGCCGCCCTCGGCGGAACTGCGCCCGAACCAGACAGACCAGGACAGCCTGCCCGCCTATGCCGACCTGGACGAAATTCTTCAGCGCTACGTACAGGAGCATCGCAGCGACGAAGAGATCATCCGGGACGGCTTTGACCCGGATGTGGTCCAGCGGGTTGTCAAGCTGATCAAGGCGGCGGAGTTCAAACGCAGGCAGGCCGCGCCGGGGCTGAAGATCACTGACGTGGCCTTCGGCTCCGGCTGGAGAATGCCCATCGCGGCGCATTGGCCCTTGTAGCCCTGCGCTTTCAATCCTTCCAAGGGAGACCATTCGTGCAGGCGAAACTGGCGACAATCATCCAGGGCATCAGCCGATTCCTGCTGGGCAAGGAGCATGAAATACGCTTGGCCATGGCCTGCCTGCTGGCGCGCGGCCATCTGCTCATCGAGGACATTCCAGGCGTGGGCAAGACCACCATGGCCGAGGCCATGGCCAGGGTTCTCGGTCTGCAGCTGCGACGCATCCAGTTCACCAGCGATCTTCTGCCCGCGGACATTCTCGGCGTTTCCGTGTTCGATCGCCGGGAACAGGACTTTGCCTTTCATCCCGGTCCGATTTTCGCGCAAGTGATTCTGGCCGACGAAATCAACCGGGCCGCCCCCAAAACCCAAAGCGCCCTGCTGGAAGCCATGGAGGAAGGGCAGGTGACCATGGACGGCCAGACCAGGGTTCTGCCGCAACCGTTCTTCGTCATTGCCACGCAAAACCCTTTGCACCAAATCGGCACCTTTCCGCTGCCCGAGTCCCAATTGGATCGTTTTCTGATGCGCATTCATCTGGGATACCCTGATCCGGAAGCAGAACGGGAATTGCTGCGTCTGGCCGACCCCCGCAAAGCTTTACGCGCCTGTGAGGCCCTGATTCACCCCGAAGAACAGCAAGATCTGCAGGCAGGCGTGCTGCGCGTGCATGTCGCCGACGCCCTGCTGGATTACATCCAGGCCCTGCTGCACGCTTCGCGGGATGCAAACGTTTATCAGGCCGGCCTTTCGCCCAGGGCCGGAAGGGCGCTTCTGCGCGGATCCCAGTCCTGGGCCTTTCTGGAAGGCCGAAGCATGGTCCTGCCAGAGGACGTGCAGGCCGTCCTGCCGTCCATCACGGCGCATCGCCTCAGACCCGGCCGAGACGCACCCGATGCTGTGCTGGAAGATCCTGTTGACTTTCTGCTGCGGATCCCTCTGCCCCATCCGTGACCAACGAAATCAAATGCTCCACACAATGAGAGGGTCGCGACAGCCCTGACAATTCAGGCATTCGAGGGGACGTTCATGAACAAGAACGCCCTGTTCATAAAACTAGCGCACCAGCTGCCGCAGCTGATTTACCACTTCCTGCAGCTTGTCGATGGCCTCCTGCAAGCCCTGCTTGAAGTCGGGCAAAAGCGGTGCCCCGGGAATCTCCTCCTCCACGCTGTCCACCACCGGCGCCACGGCCGGAAGATCTCCGGTCAAGGCGCTGATGGATGCATCCAAAGTCTGGTGCATGACCACTTGCCGCGAGTCGGCCAGAATGATCCGCCGCAGTTCCGGAAAATCAATGGTCTCGGGCCGGAGAAAGACCGGCTCGGCGTAGAGGATGGAGTCGCCGATGGGGATCACCAGCAGGATGCCCCGAAACACCTCCGAACCCACCTGCCCCCAGAGGGTAAACTGCTCGGAAATCACTGCGTCGTTGTCAATGCGCGCCTCCACCTGGCTGGGACCGTCCACGTGCCGCCCCGTGGGGAAGCGATAGAGCACCAGCTCGCCGTACTTGTCCCCGTCGCTGCGCGCCGCCATCCAGCCCACCAGATTATGCCGGTTGATGGGCGTGAAAGGCTGGATCAGCAGGAATTCCTCCTTTTCCTCTCCCGGCAGGCGGGCCACGATGTAATAGGGCCGCAGCACATCGGTCTTGCCGAAGGAGGTCTGCATGGGCACGGACCACTGGTCTTCCTTGTTGTAAAAGACCACCGGATCCTCCATGTGATACTGTAAAAGCATCTGGGTCTGCACCGTGAACAAATCCTGCGGGTACCGCACATGGCTGCGCAGGTGTTCGGGCATCTGGTCCCGAGGCTTGAAAAGCCCGGGGAACATGGCCTGATAGGTCTTGATTATAGGATCATGATCATCGAAAACGTAAAAATCAATGCTCCCATGGTAGGCGTCCACCACGGCCTTGACGCTGTTACGGATATAGTTGAACCGTCGTTCCCAGGGAGTGGAGTACGGATATCGATTCGTGGTGGTGTAGGCGTCCTGGATCCAGGATAGCCGTCCGTCCGCCACCACGGCATAGGCTTCCCGGTCTCGCAGCAGAAACGGGGTTATCGTGGAAAAACGCTGGGCTATGGTGCGCCGGTATTGAATCATGCTGTCCGGAGTGATTTCCCCGGAAATGAGAATGTTCAGGTCCTTGAATTGCCACGCATACATCAGCCTCCGGAACAGGGAGCACAGCTTTACTCCGCCCTGGCCCGCATAGTGGGTGTATACCGGACCGTCCGCTCCAGGATAGTTGAACTCCTGCATGCGGCTGTTCACAATCAGGAACTCCAGGCTTTTCAAGCCATAGTAGATCTCGGAGCGTTGCAACGGAATCCTGCCCGCAGGCGGCAGGTCGCGAATAAAGAAGTCCGGCCTGCCTCCGGCCTGAACCTCTGTCACCGGGCTCATGGCCACGCCGTATCCATGGGTGAACTGCAAATGCCTGTTCACCCAGCGCTGGGCCTCGCCGGGCAATTTTTCCGCGGAAAGTTCGCGGGTGGCCAGCATTACCTGACGCAGTTCGCCATCCACGTTGTAGCGGTCCGTATGCACGGCCAGAAAGTCGTAATACAGCCGGAAAAACTGAATCTGGTTGTAGCTTTGCAGCAAAGGGCCCTCGTCCCAGAGCCGAATATTTTGGATGGTGCCCTGGTTGGCGTCCACGGTGGAGTGGTCCACCTCACCCCGAGCCGGATGGCTGCTGGTCGTGAGGTGTTCCAGGCCAAAAGCTTGGCGCGTGTGCGCGATGTTGTTGGCCAAAAATTCGGTTTCCCGGGCCAGTTCACTGGGCTCCACCGCCAGGCGCTGGACAAGACCCGGAACAACGCTGCCAAGTATAAGGTTCAAGGCGAACCACGTCGCCACGGGCCAGATCACCAGCTGCTGGCGTTGCGTGTGCGCGGCGGCCAGAAGCGCCGCGGCGGTTGCCACCGCCACAACAGTCATCAAGGCCCGCGCTGGAAGGTTGATCAGGTTGTCGGTGTATCCGATTCCATACACCGCCCCCAGGGTGGAATTGAGCAGTTCATAGCGTCCCAGCCAGTGCCCGGCGGCCACCAGCAGGAAGAGCAACGCCCCGATGACGGAAACATGGGCGAGGATCGGCCCCGTGAAAGCGAACCTCTCGCCCCGGAGCATGCCGTTCAAATAATACACCGCGGCCACGATGATCATGACCACCATGGTCAGGCCGACCATCCAGGCACGAAAGAAGTTCAAGGCCGGCAGGGTGAAGATGTAGAAGGAAAAATCCTTGTGAAAAATAGGATCGCTGGCGTCAAAAGAGACCTGGTTCAGGTAGCGAAGCACAATGTCCCACTCCGCAGCAGGGCCTGTGGCCAGCAGCACGGCTCCCAGGGCCACTGCTCCACCGGCCAGCCAGATCAGCATGCTCCGGGCGGCAGCGTAGATCTGCGGCGGCAGTCTGTGACCGCCCTTGGGGAACATGCGGTCGGTGATCCGCCAGGCTGCGTACAAATTGGGCACGGCCAGGGCCAGGAAAATCAGCGCGCAAACCGTGAACAGCCAAACCTTGGTGGACACGATCTTCCAAAGCACCGCCTCATAGCCCAGGGAACCGAACCACAGCCAGTCCGTGTAGAAGCTCTGCGCCCAGTTCAAACCGGATAAAAGCAGGATCAGGGCCAATGCGAACAGGCCGAATCGAACCAAACGATGGAACTTGGTAAAATCCAGGTCTTCAATACGAAACTGCGGCAAGGGGTCACGGGGGTCGTGGGGACCGAACATCAGCGCACCTCCAGGGGCTCATTGTCGCTGTTATGGCAAGACGGATCGTCCGGCAAAACAGAGAACGATCCTGAAAAACAAAACGCGGACCAAGCCTGCCTTTGCCATTTATGGTTTAGCAAGAGATACCCGGAGTTGAATGAAATGGCAAACCGCCGCCGTGAACCACTCCGTCCGCAGCATCGGTTGGAAGAAAACGGCGGAAAAGCCCGGCGCCTCAGGGCGTCGGGTTTTTCCGCACGGAACAAAAAATTATCAGGAAGCGCCTGGATGTGATCGTTATCTGACTCGCTTGTTCAAATCCCACATCAGCTCGGCCTCGGGCAACAGCGGCAGATAACCCAGCCATTGATGGGAATCCAAATGGGCTTGGCTTTGCTGGAGTTTGCGGCTGTGTTCCATGATGGGCGGGACAATCTGCTTGATGTCTCCTTCCAAATACGGACCAATGACGTAATTTGTGGCCTGCATGGCGAAATTCACCGCCTCCTGGCTGTACTGCTGCGACCTGGCCAAAGTTTCCAGTGCCTTGGCCGGATTATGAAACCCGGCACTGTTTTCCGCGGACACCAGATCCCAGAAAAACTGGCTCTTGCGGATCATCTGCCGCGCTTGGATCATCAGGTCGTCATAGTTTCCCGGCCTGTCCCCCCGAAATTCCCTGGCCAACCGCACTGCCTCATGGGCTCTGACGGAAAAATCCTGGGCAGTCATCAACTGCTCCCAAACCCGTTTCTGGGTAAACAGCACCCGCTCCTTGAGGTATTCCGGCTGCTTGTCCATATGGCACTGACGGCAGGCCCGGTTGATGCCGTCCACGCTTTTCAAAGGCGAGGTCCATTGGTGCTGGGAAATTTTCTTTTTCCCGTCGATCCGAATGTAGGGCATGTGGCAGTCGGCGCAGGCCACTCCGGCGGCGCCGTGCACCCCGTTGATCCAGAATTCGAATTCCGGGTGCTGGGCTTTGAGCATCGGGGTATCGGACACCGCATGGGTCCAATCGATGAAATTGTTTTCAAAGCCCGGTCTCGTGGTAGAGCCGTGGTCCTTGTAGTATTCATACATGTCTTCCGGATCAAACCCATTGGTCCAGGGAAAGATGGGCTTGGCCGCGGCCCCGAGCTTGGCTTCCTGGAAATAATACTCCACGTGGCACTGTCCACAGACATAGGACCGCATCTCGTTGCGCGAGGCCTGTTTCCAGTCGATGCCCAACGTGATCAGGGCTTCGTTGAAAGGAATACCGGTGATACGCAAATCCATGGTTTCCGGATCATGGCACACGGCACATCCGATGCTGTGATCGTCCAGGTCGATTTCCTCGCGGAAATTGTTGAATTCCATGGCCCAGACGTCGTCCCCGTATTTGCCGTGCCATTCAACGATTTTCGGCCCCTTGCAGTTGTAGCAGGTGGTGGGCAGCTCACCCTTTTCGCCGTAGCGGTTCACGCGGTCGATGTCCAAAACGTCGTGCATGGCATAGGTGTGACCGCGGGCCCGGTTGTACTCGAAGCTGAAGGGATAGCCCATCCACAAATTCTTCAAGTAGGGCTGGCAGTACTTGTATCCCCGGGGCAGGTCCCCGCACAGATGCTTTTCATGGGGCACGGACCCGGCGTATTCGGTCATCTGGGAATCGTCGTTGTTCAAGAGGTAGCTGGCGTAATGCAGAGGCAGAAACTCCTCGAAGGCGCTGGTTTTGATTTCCGTGGACTTCAGCGTGGTCTTGTAGGACGGTGTTACCGGCTCCGGGACTTCAGTGCAGCTGAACAAGACTGCAGTGCCCACCATCAAAGCCACGGCCAAAATGAATGGAACCCATCTACTCATCAGCCACCCTCCTATGAGCAATAGACAGTTTGGACATATGCGGCACCGACCGGTGACAATCCGTACAGTACTCCTTGGCCTCGGCCACACCCTCGGCGACATTGATGGTGGTCATCGCGTGACACCGTGAACAGTTGTCGTTGACCACCTGCTTGGTGCTGTCCGAGGCATGGATCACGTCGTACACGTTGCCCAAGGTGTTTATGAACATGTCCTTGGCCCCGGATTTGGATTTGTAGATCATCTTCGTGGGCAACTGATGCGGAATGTGACATTCGTTGCAGGCCTGCTTGGCATGGCCGGACATCTGGTGAGTGCGTACGGCCTCGTACATCACGTGGCACGAACCGCAAAACTCGGGCTCGTCAGTGGCCTTCATGGAAAAAGCAAAACCTGCGTACAGCAAGGCTCCTACAAGGAGCAGAAACAACACCGCTGCCCTGCTTTTGCGTGCCTTTCGTACCATGGACGTCACCTCCTGAACCGGTTTCAATAACAAAGAGCACCTTGTTGAAAATAACAAATTTAAAATACTTTATGAAAAGTCTGAAAGAAAGTCAAAAACAAAGTATCTGAGCCGTGATCTTTGAGGGCAACAGAAGCCCGGTTCATGGAGCGATACAGCGTGGAAACATTCAAGCAACTCGTGTTTGTCCAGAAATAAGCCGCATGAATACGACCGCCCCTGGGCGGTCTTCAAAATGGGGGGCAGGGCCCCCCATTTTCAAACACTCTATTTTCCGGCCATCATGGCCGCGATATCCTCTTGCACCGTGCCGATGGGCTTGATGTCGAACTTTTCCACCAGGACCTTGGCCACGTTGGGAGAGAGAAACGCGGGCAGGGTCGGGCCCAGGCGGATGCCCTTCACACCCAAAAAGAGCAGGGCCAAAAGCACGGCCACGGCCTTTTGCTCATACCAAGCGATATCGTAGGACACGGGCAGTTCGTTGATGTCCTCCAGACCGAACACTTCCTTCAGTTTCAAAGCGATCACGGCCAGGGAGTAGGAATCATTGCACTGCCCGGCGTCCAAAACCCGGGGAATGCCGCCGATGTCGCCCAGATTCAGCTTGTTGTAGCGGTACTTGGCGCAGCCGGCCGTGAGGATGACCGTGTCCTTGGGCAGGTTCTCGGCCACTTCGGTATAGTAGCTGCGGCTTTTCTGGCGGCCGTCGCACCCGGCCATGACCACGAAGCGCTTGATGGCCCCGGATTTGACCGCGTCCACGACCTTGTCGGCCAGGGCCAGAACCTGATGGTGGGCAAAACCGCCGGTGATGCTCCCGGTCTCAATTTCCTTGGGCGGCGGACAGGTGTTGGCCTGGGCGATGAGCGCTGAAAAGTCCTTTTTGCCGCCGGCCGGACGGTCGGGAATGTGCTTGCTCCCCGGATATCCGACAACGCCGGTGGTGTAGAGCCGGTCCAGATAGGTGTTGTTTTTCTTCAGGGGCACCAGGCAGTTGGTGGTCAACAGAATCGGGCCGTTGAAGGACTCGAATTCCTCGTTCTGATGCCACCAGGATCCGCCGTAGTTGCCCACGAAGTGCTTGTACTTCTTGAAGGCCGGGTAGTAGTTGGCCGGAAGCATCTCGCCGTGGGTGTAGACGTCCACGCCCGTGCCCTCGGTCTGCTGAAGCAGCTCTTCCATATCCTTCAAATCGTGGCCGCTGATCAGGATGCCCGGGTTTGTGCCCACGCCGATGTTCACCTGGGTGATCTCCGGGTTGCCGTAGGTGGAGGTGTTGGCCTCGTCCAGCAGGGCCATGGTGGTCACGGCGGTTTGGCCGGCCTTCATGACCAGGGCGATCATCTCGTCCACGGGCAGATCCTTGGTGGTGGAGGCCAGGGCCTCGAGCATGAAATCATCGATCTCGGGCTTGCGAAAACCCAGCACCGCGGCATGCTCGGCATAGGCGGCAATGCCCTTCAGGCCGATGATCAGCAGCTCGCGCAAGGACCGCACGTCCTCGTGCTCCGTAGCCAGAATGCCCACGCTCTTGGCCTTTTCGGCAAAAGCGGAAACAGGGCCGCTCCAGGTGGCCGCCTCGGGCAGGGTCTCGGCAAAGTCCTTTTTGTGCTTGGCCTTGTATGCGGCCAAAAACGTGGTCCTGAGCTGGTCACGCCGGACCAGGCCGTCCTGGATCATGGCCTCGAAACGGGCGTCGTCCCAGTTGGCGTTGGTGATGGTGGCGAACAGGCCCTGGAGCACGAAATCGTCATTGCTGTGATCCGGCTGGCCCAGCTCTTTGAGTTTTTCGCCGTACACGGCGATGCCGCGGAGCACGAAAATCAGCAGATCCTGCAAATTCGCTGTTTCCTCGGGCTTGCCGCACATCCCCTTGACCGTGCAGCCGACGTTCTTGGCGGTTTCCTGACATTGAAAACAAAACATGGACATGATTGACCTCCTGGTGGCTAGATGAATTTTTTGTCGAACACGCCCGTAATATTTCCTAAATTTTTGAACATTGCCTTGACCTATGTCAAAAAGCAAAACACATCCTGTCATCCAACCCCCTGCCCACGATGCTGCCGCGTGATGGACTCGGCCGGCGCATCCGATCCCATCCGATACTTCTCTTATGGCATTGAAATTGGTATCGGAATCCGCTTCGGGGTCATGTCATGTACCCCCGAACGATTTCGTTCCCGATACCGATCCCGGGAGCAACTCTGATTCGCCTCGAAGTGCGTCATTTTGATCGTCATGGGGCATTATTCTTCCCAGGAAATGCACTCCACCGGACAATTGTCCATGGCTTCCTGGATCTTCTCCTCGGGTCCCCCCTCGGGTTCGATCACTTCGGCCTTGCCGGCGTCTTCATCCAGTCGAAACACTTCCGGACAAAGTTCAGCGCAATTTCCGCAACCAATACATTCATCCCAGTCTATTACAACCTTGCGTGCCATGACACTCCTCCTTGCTGGATTCGGTTTTTCAAACTCTAGCCATCTGATTTCACCAAATCTTAAATGGGCGGGGCAATGGTCACCAGCGTGCGCATGTCCGTGGCAGCCTTTATCCCGTGTGGCACGGCAATATCGCAGACCAGCACGTCGCCGGCTTTGGCAGGCAGGGTCCCGTCCTTGGCCAGGAACTCGCCCTCGCCTTCCAGAATGAGGATGGAGAGCTGGCCTTCGAGGTCATGCGAATGAATGGGAAGTTGCTGTCCCGCCCGAAAGTTAAAGTTCAGAATCTTGAAATAGGGTGAGTCGTGAACCAGAAATTTTTTCAGACCCAGATCGTTGAACCCATTGGCTTCAAAAAGATTGACTTTTTTCATCAGACAACTCCTTGTGATTTTATGGTGTTTGGTTCAAGGCAGGAAATCTTGCAAGACGAAAAGAACCTCTTACAGCGTCTTGAGGCCTCGGGCCTCGGGCATGATGTCGCCCTGCCTGGAAACAACGACTTCTTTGAATGGAATCCGCACTCCGGCCTTTGCCATGGATTGGACGACAATGTCCGCCAGTCCCGAGCAGCAGGGCACCTCCATGGACAGGACCGTGACGCTGCTGATCCCGGCCTGTTGAAAAATTTCCGTGAAACGCCGCGAATAATCCTGCACATCGTCAAACTTCGGGCAGCCCATCAGGATTATTTTTCCCGGAAGCAGCTCCTGGTGCAACAGGGGATAGGCCACCGGAGCGCAATCTGCGGCCACCAACAACTCAGCGCCCTTGAGAAACGGGGCTTCAGGAGGCACCAACCGGATCTGCACCGGCCAGTGCGTCAAGGCCGATCCTCCCTCGCCGTTAGCCGAAGCAACAGGCCGTAAAGAGGCCGGAGCGAACGTGGACATGGCCGTTCCCGGACAGCCGCAGCCGAGGTTCGGCAAGGCCCTGTTCTGTAAAGCCCGGGCCTTTTCCGCGGCTATGAACTTGTTCATCCTGTCTTCCACGGCTGCAGCATCAAAGACCTCGGCTTCGCGCTGGACCATGGTGATGGCACCCTTGGGGCACTCGCCCAGGCAGGCGCCCAGGCCGTCGCAGTATTTCTCGGCCACCAGCCGGGCTTTGCCCTCCCGGACTTCAATGGCCCCTTCAGCGCACCCGGGCACGCACAGTCCGCACCCGTCGCACAAGTCTTCGTCAATATGAACGATGTCCCGCTTTGTTTTGATCATGACTCAACACCCCCTGCTGAATGATGTGGGTAACGCGCCGGCAGTCCTTCATCCCTTGCGCGAGTCCCTTGTCGCATCTTTCCGTAAGCAGTGCATTGACATGAATCAAAAATTTGAAAACGAGAAAAAACGGCATCCGCGCATCAAAAATAATCAGCGGCACCCAACCATGGGAAGCGGAATCAATAAACAGCGATCAATCAATCCGTGATTGCGTCAAGGATGTTCAGAAGTAACGGGCCCACGGAAGATGCGAATAATCGCGCATCTCCAACTGGTCAGGAATGCCCCGCGAGACCTTGCTGGCGGCCGAACCCAGCGAAGACCGGGTCACGGAGGAAATGGCCGGCTGAGACTTGAACGGCCCTGCAGGCACCCCATCTCGTATCATAAGTTTGCCGCAAGGGGCAGAACTTGTGCTCGCGGAAAACATGGAGACACTCAGTACAAAATCCCGACCACCGCCCCGGTCATCAACGTACTTAAAACGCCGGCCAGAATGGACCGAGGCCCCAGGGCCACGATTTCTTCGCCCCGCTGCGGGGCGATGCTGGAAAGCCCGCCGATCAGGATGCCCAGGCTGCCGATGTTGGCAAAACCGCACAAGGCATAGGTCATGATCAGGGCGCTGCGTTCGGAAAGCGCGCCGGCAGGCAAAGCGGCCAGATCCAGATAGGCCAGCAATTCATTGAGTACAACCTTGACGCCCATCAGGCTGCCCGCTGTGCGGGCTTCATCCCAGGGGATTCCGGCCAGCCAGACCAGGGGGCTCATGATCCATCCCAAAATGCCCTGCAAGGTCAATGGCCGCCCGTCCGGATGCGGCAAAAATCCCAGCACCTGGTTGACCATGCTGACCAGCGCCACCAGGACCACCAACAGGGCCACGACATTGATGAAAATTTTCACCCCGGACATGGTTCCTTGGACCAAAGCGTCCATGGAACTGCGGGTCTGTATGGGCGGAGCGATCTTGCCCAGCGTCAGCGGACCGCTTTCCGGGATCATCACTCCGGCGATGAGGATGGAAGCTGGTGCGCTGATCAGGGAGGCGGAAATAATGTGTCCCAGGGCATCCGGCACCACGGACCCGATGATGCCGGCGTAAAGCACCAGCACGGTCCCGGCGATGGTGGCCATGCCGCAGGTCATCAGGGTGAACAGTTCGCTGCGGGTCATGGATGAAATATAGGGCCGGATGAACAGCGGCGATTCGACCATGCCCGCGAATATGTTCGCCCCACACCCCACGCCAAGCGCTCCGCCGATGCCCATGGTCCGCTGCAGCACCGCGGAAAAGGCCTTGACCAGCATTGGAATGATCTTCCAGTGATACAGCAACGTGGTCAGGGCGCCGGTGACGACAATCACGGGCAGGGCGCGAAAGGCGAAAATGTACCCCGCACCGGGAAACGGCTCTTCAAAGGGCAAAGGGCCGCCGCCTAGATAGCCGAACACGAAGCTCGTCCCGGCCCGGGTGCCCGTTTCCAGTGTTTTTACGACCTGGTTCAGCACCAGAAACACCTCTCCCAGGACCGGAACCTTCAGCAAGAACAAGGCCAGAACCAATTGCAGAACAAGCCCAATGCCGATCAAACGCAGGCTCACGGCCCGGCGGTTCTCGGACAAAACCCAGGCAATGGCCACGAATGCCAACAAGCCGAACGCGCTTTGCAGCATGGAAACAGGCATGCGGATTGTCCTTGTTTTCTTGTGCCGAAAAAATTTTCGGATCGTTTCCCTGGGGTAAAACCCGCCAACCATCCAATATTATTGCTTTTTAACCTTGAATTCTTTGGGCATTGCACCGGAAAGATCCGGCAAAGCGACCGGCACCACTCCAGGGATCAGGACATAACCGCGGCTCTTGATTTCGTCCAGCACGCGTGAAAAACAACAGGACTCCGTCATAGTCCTTTTTGCCTTGCACCCGGAAGTGGATGGCGACCTGAACGGCTGGCCTGGACATGGTGAACGGGCATTGCACTGCTGACCGATCTTGTCCTGTGCTGGTTAAACCAATGCCCAACGGTTTAACTTCATCTACGGCATCTTCAATGCATTGATTTTGCCCGACGCAGGCAGCAAGGGAGTTTGCCTTATTGAATCAAATCCGTTGGTCACAGGCTGCGCTGTATTTTTCAGCGCCGCCGCAAATTTCCACACCGGCTTCGGATACCCAAACGATTGCGCTTTTCGAACCAATTATTGCCGTGTATACACTGTGCAATCGCTTGGACTGACCAATCCCGGCTCGGTTTCTTGAATTCGTTTACTCGAAAACAGAACAGCCCCGGCATCGGCTTGCCAATTACCACCACCCAGGGAGCAACCATGAAACAAAAGACATCTCCGACGGCATTTCCCGCAACTGCAATCGTTATTCCCCAGGTCCTGGGACAAGCTGTTGCGGCATGCCGCGGCACGGGGCCATACCGGGGTCTTGCCCGGGCATTCCTGTCTGTGCTGCTTGTTCTGGCCTTTCTTCTGGCCGGCCTGGCCGGATGCATGCATTCCAACAACGAACCGCGATTAATCCAGGCAGCATCCAACGGCGTTGAATCCTCTAAGGATCGTTTTGTGGTCTACATCGCCCATGTCAACGACACCCATGCCCATCTCGACCCAATCACGCGCTCATTTGCCCTGGACGGCCATACGGTTTCCATGTCCGTGGGCGGATATCCCCGGCTGCACACCCAGGTGGACGGATGGAGGAAAACGGCTGGCGACGAGCAGGCCGGATTCCTCTTTCTGCACGCCGGGGACACGTTCCAGGGGTCCGGCTATTTCATGCTTTTTTACGGCGAACCCGAGGCAGCAATGTGGAACCGCATCGGCCTGGACGCCATGGTCCTGGGCAACCACGAGTTCGACTCCCTGCGGGCCATGGACATCCAGCGCGATGCGCAAGGGCGCATTCTTTCCGTAACCCCGGGAGAAGCACTGCCGGCCGGATTGAACCTGGCCGAATTCATCCGCCTGGCCCACTTCCCGGTCCTGGCGGCAAACATGCATGTTCCTGATTCTTCTCTCCTGTCCAACATTCCCAACCTGGTCCCGTGGGTCATCACGGAAGTGGAAGGCCGATCCGTTGGCATTTTCGGCATCGTCCTGGCCGACATGCCGGAAATTGCCTATCCGGGCAAGGAACTGATCTTCCTGCCCGAGGCCGACGTGGCCCGGGAGATGGTCTCTTTGTTCGAGGCGCAGGGCGTTGACCGGATCATCATGATCTCGCACATCGGCTATGAGCAGGACATGGAGATCGCCCGGTCCGTGGACGGCATCGACGTCATCGTGGGCGGGCATTCTCATTCCGTGCTGGGAGATTTCTCCCCGTCCGGTCTTGAAAGCGACGGACCGTATCCGACAATCATCGCCTCCCCCTCCGGCTGGCCCACCGTGGTCGTGCAGGCCGGGGCCTACGCATCCATGGCCGGATTGCTCCGGGTCGTTTTCAACGACCAGGGCGAAGTGGTCCAGGCCGACGGGGCGAATCATTTCTTGATTCTCGCAAACCAGGGGGATGATCGCGAGGTTGATACGAAACGCGAGCAGGACTTGCCTCAGGAGACTGTGCTGGGCCAGGGCGCGGTCCTCTCCTGGGGCCGGGAAAACCCGCAGGATCGGGAATTCATTGATCAGCGCTACGGCAGGGACGTCAAGGAGGCATACGGTCCGGTGATCGCCATGGTTGCCCAGCCTTTGGATCATGAACGGATTCCCGCTGACCCGGCCGGCCACGGAAGTATTCTTGCGCCGTTGACTGCCGAGGCCCTGGCCGCTGGGCTGGCCTTGCAGGGCGAGGGCGTGGATTTTGCTCTGCTCAACGCGGGAAGCGTCAGGGCCTCAATCCCTGCCGGACCGTTTCGGGAGAATCAGACCATGCTGGAAATCATGATTTTCGGCAACAGGGTCGCGGCCTTTGCATTGACCGGAGCCCAGACCAGGGCGGTCCTGGAGTCGGTCATCTCCTCGGCCCTGGCCAACTCCCAGGACGACGGGCGCTTCCCGTACCCGGCGCGCCTGAAGTATTCCTACGATGCAGCCCAACCCGAGGGCGGCCGTCTTTCTGATCTGACCGTATGGGACCAAGAAATGGGCTGGCGGTCTTTGGAGGACGACCGGACCTACCGGGTCGCTTCCAGCTATTACATCGCTTCAGGGCGGGACGGCTACGATTTATTGAAACAGTACGTCGACGCCAATGCCTCCCTGCAGGTGTTCAGCGCCCTGGATAACCAGATGTTCGTGGATTATGTCCGGCAAACAGCCGCCCAGAACAACGGGTTCCTGCTTCCGCTGGACTACGCGCCCGTGACCTTGAAGAATCAGGTTCTGCAACGCTGAACGTGGAATTCATGCGTTGAACAACTCAGGAATGGGCGCTTGCCCGCTGCCTGACATCGGATTTTCTGGCAACCCATGCGCCGATTCACTCCCTGGGGGCATCCCCGGCGTATGCACGATTCCGCTTCCACCGCCGCGCTTTCCCAAAAGGCATCCTTGATCCCAGTCGCCATGGCACGGGGTATCCGCCTCATGAATTGGAATAGGCTTTCTTTTCTATCCGAAACGTTTACGAAAAATAACGACCGCCACGCTCAGCGTTCCCGCGGCGATGATTCCCAACGGGATGGCGCTGTGCAGCACGAACGTAACGGATACGTCCTTCAGGAAAATGCTCTTCACGATGACCATGAAATGACGGATGGGGTTGACCCAGGTGACGGTTTGCAACCATTGGGGCATGTTCTCCACCGGGGTGGCGTATCCGGATAGGAGAATAGCCGGCATGATAAAGGCGAAAGCCCCCAGGAAGGCTTGCTGCTGCGTGGAGCAAACGGCGCTGATGAAGAACCCAACGCCCACCAGGGCCGCGAAATAGAGCACGCTGGAGGCGTAGATGAGCGCCAGGGAGCCGGACAGGGGCACCTTGTACACGAAGACCGCGGCCGCAAGGATCACCGTGGCCTGGAACAGGCCCACCAGGAGCACTGCAACGGCCTTGCCGAGCATGATCATCTCCGGGGTCAGGGGCGAGACCAGGAGCTGTTCCAGGGTTCCGTGCTCCCGTTCCCGGGCCACGGACAGGGCGGTCAGGATCAGCGCGCTGACCGTGAGGATGATGGCCACCAGGCTTGGCAGAATGAACCACCGGTATTCGAGATTTGGATTGTAGCGGTGCATAACCACGAGCTCCGACGCCGCGGGCTTTCCCGCGGCCAAACTTTGTTCGTTGAAATACTGCGTGGTCATGTCCTGCACGTAGCTGGCCGCGATCTGGCTGCTGTTGGAGCGGCGGCCGTCCAGAAGCAATTGCATGGAGGCGGGCAGTCCTGCCGCCGCATGGCGCGAGAAGTCCGGCCCGAAACGGACCACGGCAATGGCCTGCTGGCCGTCCAAAACCGTTTTGATCTGACCGGCCCCGGCCAAATGGATGACACCGGTGAAGGCCTGGGCGCGGGCAAAGCGCTGGGTCAGCTCGATGGACGCCGCGCCGCCGTCTTCGTTCAGCACGGCCAGGGTGTTGTTCTTGACCTCCAGGGTGGCGGCCAGAGGAAAGAGAACGAGCTGCAAAAGCACCGGAATGAACACAAGCTTGCGGCTTTGCGGGTCGGCCAGGAGAATCTGCAGCTCCTTTCTGACCAGGGCCAGAATGCGGTGCAGCCAGATCATGAATCCAGCCTGCGCCTGGTCTTGAGCGCAGTCAGGGTCAGGAAGAGGACGCTGGTGGCGCTCAGAAAAAGGATGTCCGGGATCAGGATCTCCCACACGTCGCCGGCCAGAAAGAGGGTCTGCAGGGCGCTGACCAGATAGCGCGGCGGGAGCAGAAAGGTCAGGGCCCTCAGCGGGGCGGGCATGCTGGAAATGACGAAAAACGCCCCGGAGAGCATGACCGCGGGCAGGAAGGCCACGTTGAGGGTGGTCTGGGCGCTGTCGAACTGGTTGCGCATGACCGATGAGATCAGCAGGCCGATGCCCAGCATGCTCAGCAGAAAGACCGTGGTGACCAGCAGCAGCGCCCCCACCGAGCCCCGAAAGGGCACGCCCATGATATGCACGGCGCAGAGGGCGACCACGGACATGGAGATCATGCCCAGCACGTAGTAGGGAATGAGTTTGGAGAGCAACAGTTCGGCCTTGGTCACGGGCGAGGCCAGCAACGCCTCCATGGTTCCCCGTTCCCATTCGCGGGCCACCACCAGCGAGGTGAGCATGGCCCCGATCACGGTCATGATGATGGTGATGGAACCGGGGATGAGGTAATGGCGGCTGATGGCAGCCGGATTATACCAGTAGCGGACCTGTATTTCCACGCCCATGGCAGTGTCATGGCCCAGGTCCCGGGCCCGGGTCCGGCGCCACTCCTGCCATGCATTTTTCATGAACGCCCCGATGAAGTTCGCCGTATTGGGCTCCGCCCCGTCCGTAACGACTTGGATGGGGGCTGTGGCCCGACCCTCCTCGATGATTCTGGAAAAATCCTGGGCCAAAACCGCATATCCCCGGATACGGCCGGTTTCGAGCAAGGTGTCCAGCTCAGCGCGGCTGCCCGGAACAATCTCAAAATAGGTGGAGCCGGTCAGCTTGGCCGTAAAGGACTCGGCCGCGGCTCCTTTGTCTTCATTGCACAGCCCCATGCGCAGACGCGTGGTGTCCAGGTTCAGGCCGTAGCCGAAAATAACCAGCAGGATCATGGGCAGGGCAAAGGCGACGATGCCGCTGCTGGGGTCGCGCAGAATCTGGCGGGTCTCCTTCAGGCACAGGGCCGTGAGTCTTCGCCGGGACATGAATTTCATGTCGCCTCCTGGCGGCGGATGAGTTCGATAAAGGCGTCCTCCATGGTCGGGTCGGGCAGGTCGGGGGTGGCCACGCCGGCCTTGAGATCGTCCGGCGGGGCCAGGGCGATGAGTCTGCCGTGATACACCAGGCCGATGCGGTCGCAGTACTCGGCTTCGTCCATGAAATGCGTGGTGACCATGACCGTGACTCCCTTTTCCACCACGCCGTTGATGTGGTTCCAGAATTCGCGGCGAGTAATGGGGTCCACGCCCGAGGTGGGTTCGTCCAGAAAAAGGATGTCCGGTTCGTGCATGGCCGCGCAGGCCAGGGCGATGCGCTGCTTGTAGCCCAGGGAGAGATTGTCCGTGGCAACATTCAAAAACCGCCGCAGGTGGAAGGATTCGATCATGAAATCCACGGCCCGGCGCTGTTTGGACGGCGAAAGCCCATACACCCCGGAAAAGAATTCGAGATTCTGGCGCACGGTCAGTTTGCCGTACAGGGAAAACTTCTGGGCCATGTAGCCCAGGCGCGCCCTGGCTCTGGCCGGACTGCGGCGCAGGTCGATGCCCATGACTTCGGCCCGGCCCGAGGTGGGTTTCAGCAGCCCGCACATCATCTTGAAGGTCGTGGACTTGCCCGCGCCGTTGGGGCCGAGCAGTCCGAAAATTTCGCCCTGTTCGACCTCGAAGCTGACATGGTCCGTGGCCGTGAAACCGCCGTAACGTTTGGTCAACTCCTCGGCCCTGATCAGGCTGCCAAAGGTTTCAGCCCGGGGCCGCATGGACGCGGCCAGGGCGGATTCCCCGCCCGGTCCGCCGCCGAGCAGGTCGATAAAAGCGTCCTCAAAACGCGGGGCGACTTCCTTCCATTCCGGCCGGCCGGCAAGGCCCAGGACCGCGGGATCAGGCCTTGCGGCGTCATTCTTCAGAACAACGCGCAGGTTGTGGCCCTGGATGACTCCATCGGCAACCTGCGCCTGGCGCAACAGCTGCGCCAAGACCTGTCGCCTGCGGCCCTTCACGTTGCTCAGATGCAGGCAGCGTCCCTGCATCCGCTGGGTCAGTGCGTTTGGCTGGCCCGCAAAAAGCAGCTTCCCTTGGTTGAGCAGCAAAACAGTATCGCAAGCTTCGGCCTCGTCGAGATAGGACGTGCTCCAGACCACTGCGATGCCTTGTCCGGCCAGTTCTCGAACCATTCGCCACAGTTCGCGGCGGGATATGGGGTCCACGCCCACGCCGGGTTCGTCCAGCAGGAGAAGCTTTGGCGTGCCCAGCAACGCGCAGGCCAGGCCGAGCTTCTGCTTCATGCCGCCTGAAAGCCTCCCGGCCAGGCGTGTCGTGAATCGTTCCAGGTCGGTGAAATCGAGCAAGCGGTCGAAGGTTTGTCTGCGTTCCTTTCCAATCACCCCTCGCAGATCCGCGTGCAGGGCCAGGTTTTCGATGACGCTGAGATCCTCGGTCGTGGTCCCTTTTAAATGACAAGGTTTTCAGGACGTGTTTTGAGCAATTCGTTCATATTCCAGACGTGGTCGGTAAGCCCAGCTGACATGAAGGGAGTAGTAGGGCGTCCATGACGTT
>DSBL01000130.1 GCA_011049455.1 Desulfonatronum sp.
AATGGCCGCTGGTGTGACAACGGCGATGGAACGGTTACAGACCTTCTCGGATACAACGGCAAGGGCAAGGGCCTGGTTTGGCTCAAGGATGCTGGTTGGGGTGGACAAAGAGCATGGAGAGTTAATATGGTGGATAGTCATAATGACGCCCATACCCGCGCAGGCACGTTATCCTCTGGTACTGCTGGTTTGACTGACGGCTCCGTTCTGGGTGATTGGCGACTGCCAACTCTGAAAGAATTGGTGGCGCTAACCAAAGGAACGCATCAAATCAGATCCGATTCACCCGGACCGTTTAACGGCATACAGTGGAGCTGGTATTGGTCGGGTACGACGAGCGAGAACTTTTGGAGCATGGCGTGGTACGTTTTCCTGTCCGGAAATGCCAGTGACTCAAGCGTCGTTAAGACCGCCTCGGGGTATGTGTGGCCCGTTCGCGGAGGGCAATAGAAAATGCTAAATCTTTGACCGTTGGCGATTTAGGCACAGGGGCCGCTTTCCTATCCCGGCCCGGATCTCCAACCCCAGCCTGCGCCATGGTCACTCCGCTGCCAAACGCTGCGGCGGGGCCGGGGCCGAGGGCGCTGGAGGGATTGGGGTGATGCGGCGGGGGAAGGGGGTTGAGAGCAGATTCTATCCAATCAGCACAATTTGTTTTTTGGCAATCTTTTGGCAATCTTCAGGTTAACCAAACGAAAAAAGGGCTAGGTCAATATGACCTAAACCCTTGTTTTCTTTGGTGGAGCTGAGCGGGATCGAACCGCTGACCTCTTGAATGCCATTCAAGCGCTCTCCCAGCTGAGCTACAGCCCCGAACGAAGAAATAAGATATATTCAAGTGTCCGGATATGTCAAGAGCTGGCCGCAAAAAAACCGCTCAGCCCGTTTGGGACAAACTCATGCATCAAACACGAAAAAAAGCAGTCTTCTCACCGGACCCGCCCGACAAAAGCACGGCCGCAAAGACTTTTTCCGGCAATCCCAGGCAAGGCCGAGGGTCTTATCCCAGCTTCTCCTTGCTCAGTCTGGTTGCGATTTCCGCCACATGCCGGCCCTGGTACCGGGCCCCGTCCAGTTCGTTGGCCGACGGCATCCGTTCGCCCTGGCCCCCGGCTATGGTGGACGCGCCGTAGGGCGAGCAGCCCGTGATCTCGTCCATGCGCGTCTGCCCCTGAAAGGAATAGGGCAGCCCCACCACCACCATGCCCTGGTGCAGCAGATAGGGGATAAACGTGAGGATAGTGGATTCCTGGCCGCCGTGCTGGGTGGCCGAACTTGTAAACACGCTGCCCACCTTGCCGATCAGCCTGCCCTCAGCCCACAGTCCGCCCGTGGCGTCCAGAAACTGGCGCATCTGCCCGACCATGTTGCCAAAGCGAGTGGGCGTGCCGAATATGATCGCGTCCGCCTGGGCCAGCTCGTCCACAGTGCACACCGGCACCTGGGCCATGTTCTTCTGGGCTTCCAGGGCGCCCATCTTGGCCAGCACCTGCTGGGGCAGGGTTTCCGGCACCCGGCGCAGTTCGATCCGGGCGCCGGGCACCTGGGCCGCGCCTTCGGCCACGGCCCGGGCCATGGCATGGACATGCCCGTACATGGAATAATAGACGATCAGCGCTTTCATGGTGCACCTCCAGCGGGTTCTATTGAGGGTTCACGGTTCAATGGTTCAATGGTTCAATGGTTTGTAACTACTC
Organism: Desulfonatronum sp.; assembly: GCA_011049455.1. Taxonomy (GTDB): domain Bacteria; phylum Desulfobacterota; class Desulfovibrionia; order Desulfovibrionales; family Desulfonatronaceae; genus Desulfonatronum. Next base: position 1,698 of record DSBL01000130.1, read on the forward strand.
ACCATATATGGCCTATGGCTGGTTTGCCTTGATTTGGCTTTGTCGCAACTCCTTCGCCGGCCTCGTAACGTCGAACCATTGCCAGCCATGAACAAAAGCATATGCTTTCTGCGTTTGGCAATGGTTCGACTGACGATGTCAGGCTCAGTCGGACAGGCGACACAGCCAAATCAAGGCAAACCAGCCATGCTGTGCATGCAGCAAAAATTGTGCTGAACGGTTACAATAATTTTTTCTTTATTCCGTCCTCCGTCCTCCTGAAAGACATGCAATCCGGGCCAAGCCTTCCAGTTCCTCGGCCAAGGCCAGGGCCTCGCCCAGGTCCCGGCCCCAGCAGACCAGGCCGTGGCTTTCCATGAACAGCGCGGGATAGCCCATGGACGCGCGGCCGACCTGGCTGGCCAGTTCCTTGCTGCCCGGTGCGTTCGCGGGCAGCCGGATCATCTGCTTAATCCAGTGCCGGGCTTCAAACAAGGGCAGGGCCAGAAAATCGCTGTCGGTCCGGGACAGGCTCAAGGCCAGCAGATGCGGGGGGTGGACATGGACCACGGCCTGGGCCTTGGGCTGGGCAGCGTACACAGCCCGGTGCAAGGCCGCCTCCGTGGAGGCCCGGCCCGGGCCCAAGGCGCTTCCGGAGGCCAAATCCACGGCCACCAGGTCCCCGGGGCGCAAGCGGCCCTTGGCGCTCCCGGAAACCGTGATGATCATTGCCTCCCCCTGGCGCAGGCTCAAATTGCCGTTGGCTCCGCTGAACAGGCCGCGCTGCCAGGCCCGCTCGCCGATCTCTTGGAGCTGCAGGGCCTCCCGGGCGCTGATGCGCGGGCCCCAGGGCGCGATATGCGGACCGTCCCTGCCCAGCACCGGCTTGATGTCCAAAACTACAGTCTGGTCCAGCACTTCCAAAGCAAACACGTCCAGAACGCCCGTGTCCGGATTCACCCCCATGATCCGCACGCGATGCAATCCGATGGGATTGGGCCGATGCGGGGATCGCAGGGCAAAAACACCCTGCAAAGGATTGTCCGGGTTGCCCTGGGCCCGGCCGCTCAACCGGTCCCTGCGGCCCAAATGCAGCCAAGTCAGAACCTCCACCTCCTGGCCCGCGGCCAAGCCCCTGAGGGCCGACAAATATTCCGGCACAACCTCGATCCTGGCCATGGGGGCGTCCGCGCCGCCCTGCTTCGGGCAGTCCGCAAGGTTTTTCAAAGACGAATGCACATGGCCGATGGGCACAAGGACAAGGTCCATAACGCGATCCATGGATTACAAGGTCCGGGTCTTCAGGTTCTTCATGTGTTGGTCTTTGCCGCGGTTCTCCATTGGCCACTCGACGATCTGACGTACGCCGGGGGAACTGCTTGTCGCCCGCATCCGCAAACTCCTTCGACGTTACATATAAATCTCCCTTTCTTTTTCCTCAAGCCCGAATGACCCGCTGCAGGTCAACGCCGTATTTGCGCATCCGGTTGAGCACCGTGACCCGGTTGATGCCCAGGATCCTGGCCGCCTCGGACTTGTTGCCTTTGGCTTGGCGCAGGGCCTGGACAAGCCGGTCCTTCTGATCCCCTCCGTCATTGCTGCTGTCCCGGGAAACGATCTCCCCGGCCAGGCCCATGGTGATGTTCACGGGCAGATGCTCCGGCTCGATCCGGCCCTCGTCGGCCAGCACAAAGGCGTATTCCAGGGCGCTTTTGAGCTCGCGGACATTACCCGGCCAGGGATACTCCATGAACAGCCGCAACGCACCGGGGCTCAGGCCCTTGATGTCCTTCTCGCTCTTGAGGCGCAATCGCCGGATGAAGAAATCCGCCAGCAGGGGGACGTCCTCCAGGCGTTCGCGCAGGGCAGGCAGATACAGGGGAATGACGTTGATCCGGTAGAACAGGTCCTCCCTGAACCGGCCCTGGGTGATCAACTGCTGCAGGTTTTTGTTGGTGGCGGTGATGATCCGCACGTCCACGGAAAGCTGCCGGTTGTCCCCGACCCGCTCGAAGGTCTTTGTCTCCAGCACGCGCAGCAGCTTGACCTGCACGGACATGGGCAGGTCACCGATCTCGTCCAGAAAGATGTCCCCGCCGTGGGCCGCCTCGAAGCGCCCCTGGCGATGCCGGATTGCGCCGGTGAACGCGCCCTTGACATGGCCGAACAGCTCGCTCTCCAGGAGGGCCTCGTTCAGGGCCGCGCAGTTGAACTGCACGTAAGGCTCGCCGCTTCTGGGACCCAGTTCGTGGACGGCCCTGGCCGCCAGCTCCTTGCCCGTGCCGGACTCGCCGCAGATAAATATCGGCGCGTCGCTTGGCGCGGCCTTTTCGATCAGATGGAACATGGCGCGCATCTTCGCAGAACGTCCGACCATGCCGTGGAACATGGTTTGCTCCTCCAGCATCCCCGAAAGCTGCCGCAGTTCATTGTTCTTGCGGTCCAGTTCGGACAGGTCGGTCATGGTCTCCACGGCGCCCAGGGGCGCGCCGTCCTCCGCGAAAAGCAGGGCAGCGGTCTTCAGGATGGGCACATAGGCGCCGTCCTTGCGCATCACGTGACACTTGCTGCGCATGCATCCACGCTGCTCAAAAAGCCTGCACCACGCCTGGCGGGCCTCGGAGCGGACCAGGCGGCAGGCGTCGCACTTGAAAAGCGTGCAGTTGGCGCCGATCAATTCCTCCCGTGAATACCCGCTGAGCTCCTCCAGGGCGCGGTTGACCAGTTTGATGGTGCCGTTGGGGTCCACCACCAGCAGTCCCTCCTGCATGATTTCCACAATCTCCCGCCAATGGCCTTCCAGCGGAGGATTTTCAAAAAAAGGGGCTTGGGACCTCTGGGTGGTGGAGGGGTGAAAGCAGATGCTCATGGCGTCTCCAAGAACGGGTAAACCGCATGCTCCCTCAATGCGGTGTTACCATATGTGGAACGAACTCCTCACCATATATCAGTGATGGGATGGCCTATGGCTGGTTTGCCTTGATTTGGCTTTGTCGCCTGTCTGACTGAGCCTGACATCGTTAGTCGAACCATTGCCAAACGCAGAAAGCACATGCTTTTGTTCATGGCTGGCAATGGTTCGACGTTACGAGGTCGGCGAAGGAGTTGCAACGAAGCCAAATCAAGGCAAACCAGCCATGCCGTGCATAAAGCAAAAATTGTGCCGAACAATTACTATGAAACATGATTAATCAGTTGTCAACAACACCGGACAAGACATCCCAAAGTAAAAAAAAAATTATTCATGAGAAATCAATGAGGTATAGGTATTTTCACGTTGGCATGCCCTGTGCTTATAATCGAACAAGGGTGGGCAGCCCACCGGGCCGAAGTGTGAACGTTTCTCCACGCCCCGACAATCGGGAGATTTTTCATTGAATGAACCCCCCATTCCCCAAAGCAAGCGAGGTGAACAATGGACATGACCGATACGCCCACGGACAACGCCATCCTGAACCACCTGGCCGTAGGGGTGTTCACCGTGGACCACGCCTTCAGGATCACCTCCTTCAACAAGAAGGCTTCGGAAATCACCGGATTCGGCCGGCACAAGGCCCTGGGCCGGCGCTGCTATGAAATTTTCCGGGCGGATACCTGCTCCGGCAACTGCCCGTTGAAACGCGCCATGGAGAACAATGCGGAAGTCATCAAGCAACGGGTGAAAATCATCAGCCAGAACAACCGGGAAGTCCCGGTGGAAGTGTCCACCTCGGTGCTCAGGGACCGGGCCGGCCAGGTTGTCGGCGGGGTGGAAACCCTGTTGGACGACAGCGCCAGGACCCTGTTGGAAAAGCAGATCGAGAGATCCTATACGTTCGAGGACATCCTGGGACGTTCCAAGCCCATTCTTGATCTTTTCGAGATCCTCCCGACCATGGCCGCTTCGGACGTCACGGTTCTGGTGCAGGGGGAAACCGGCACGGGCAAGGGACTCATCGCCCACGCCCTGCACAACACCAGTCCGCGCCGGGAAAAGCCTTTTGTGAAGGTGAATTGCGCGGCCCTGCCCCAGAATCTTTTGGAGTCGGAACTGTTCGGATATCGCCAGGGCGCGTTCACCGACGCGCGCAAGGACAAGCCCGGCCTGTTCGAAATGGCCGGGGCGGGGACCATTTTTCTCGATGAAGTCGGGGACTTGCCCATGGCCATGCAGGCAAAACTGCTGCAGGTTCTTGAAGACCGCCAATACTACGCCCTGGGCGCGGTGCACCCTTCGCGGATGCGGGCCAGAATCCTGGCCTCCACCAACAGGGACCTGGAAGACATGGTCGCGCAAGGCGCCTTTCGCGGCGACCTGTACTATCGGTTGAAGGTGGCCGTTGTGGAAGCTCCGCCGCTTCGGAACCGGCAGGACGACATCTTGTTGCTGGCCCAGCATTTCCTGCGCCAAGCCGCGGCCCTGGAGGGCAAGCATCTTGCCGGCCTGGCCCCGGACGCCCTGCAGGTGCTCATGGAACACGCCTGGCCCGGCAATGTTCGCGAACTGAAAAACGTCATGGACTACGCGGCCCTGGTGTGCGACCAGGGCATGGTCCGCAGGGAGGAACTGCCCCGCTATCTGCTGCATCCGCCCAATTGCTGCCTGGAAGCCTCTCTTACACCGGCCGAAGCAGAGCCGCCCCAACGCAATCAGGAACAGGAACGCCTGGCCGCCACCCTGAACGAGCATGGCTGGAATCGCCAGGCCGCGGCCAATTCCCTGGGCGTCAGCCGAACCACCTTGTGGCGGTTGATGCGCAAGCACAATCTGGGATGCCCCCGGAGCACTGAAACGCTGAGATGAAAAACCGGTGTGCCTCCTCACCACGTTCGGTTTATGGCGGGTTGCCGTGTTTTGGCTGTGTCGCTTGTCTGACTGAACCTGGCATTGTTCGTCGAACCATTGCCATACGCAGGCGGCACATACTTTTGTTCCCTGACTGCAATGGTTCGACGGTACAAGCCCGGAGAAGGAGTGGCGACAAAGCCGAAACACGGCAATCCGGCCATGCTTCGTGGACCCCTTCATGTTTTGTAAGGGGTTGTAAAACCAAAAAAAGCCGTCTCCAGGAAAATGCCTGGAGACGGCCATTTTTCGCAGGTTGCCAGTTGTTATTGCTCTTCCTCGACAGGCACGAAGCCCAGGGGCAGGGTTTTGAACCGGCCCCCGTGGATGATCGGATCCCCCTTGTAGCCCAGCTTCTTGAAGTCGATATAGTCTGTTGCGCCGATCAAATCGACCACATCGCGGCCCTTGGCGGCCATGGTTTCAAAATCCGTTCCTTTGCGGGCCAACTCCTTGAAGTTCACCTCCTTGTTCTCCTGGTGACAACGCAGACACGCTTTCTCGTCCTTGAGGCTGTCGTGGCACTGGGCGCAGGACAGGGCGTTTTCCTTGGGCATGATCTCGTGGTTCAGCTTCCAGTACATGTTTGTTTTTACCCAGGTATATTCCCCGCTGTAGGGGAATCCGGCGGCCTGCATTCCGGCGGTGAAGGACTTCTGCCAATCGAAATGTTTCCAGTAGGCCGTGGGATCGTCCTTGTCCCTGGGGAACAGATGCGGCACGATCAAATAGCCGTGCTGCGCGTCCGCCATCTGGATCCCGCGCATCACCTTGTAGGGTGCAATGCGTGATTTGGGGTCATTGAAATAGCCCACCGGTTCAGTCAGGTTGGTCTCTCCCTCCAGGTTCACCGGATCCCCCAGCAGGACGCGCTTGGTCAGGCCGGTGGTCCAGGCGTATTCCGGCTTGGCGCTTTCCTTCCAAACAAAGTCGCCCTTTCGCGGATCATACAGCTCAAGACCGTATTTGTCCTTTTCCACCACGCGCTCCTTGTCCCCGGCCGTGGACCAGTCCCATAACATCTTGGTGGGCTGGCACTTGGAGTACAACGGGGCGTGGCAGGTGGTGCACAGCAGGTGCTCGGTATGCTTGTTCAAATGGTAGTCGAGCAGCTGCTGGCCATAATGCGGGCTGGCAGTATGGCAGTCCTCGCAACTGCGGCTGCCCTCGGCCACGGCCACGGAGGAGCTGCGGCCCCAGATCCGGTGGTTCTGGGTCTTGTGGCAGTCATGGCACTGCATGTCATAGCCGCCCATATGCACGTCGCAGGAGCGGCCGGGATAATACAACTGCGGGGACATGTCCGCGTGCTTCACGCCGTCGCCTCCGCCGCCGGACATGTGGCAGTCGCCGCAGGTCTTGCGGGTGGGCTTGCCCACCTTCTTGGCCACGGCCACCAGATCCACGGCCGGGTCGGGCATGCCGGCCGCCGTGGGAGTCTTCTTGTAGGTATCCGTGGTGTCGTGACAGACCAAACAGTCGATCCTGGTTTTGTCCGTGAAATCAAAGGAATCGTCTGACCAGCCGTATCCAGCGTGGCAGGATGTGCAACGAGACTCGTTGCTGCGGATGGATATTCAGAAATTGTTCACGGCATTGGTGGCCTTGCCGCTCATGACCTCCTTGGTGCGCTCAACGGTGTACGGGGAGGGTCCGCGCCACAGCCAGTGGGCCGAGCGAAGCATGTCCTCACCCTGCTTTTCATGGCAGCGCAGGCATTCCGCGGTCACGTCCCAGGGTTCGGGATCGGGCCGCAGTTTCACCAGTTCCTCGTGATCCGGCGCATTGCGGCTGTGGCAGCCCAAACAGTCCACGGGCCCCTTTTTCATCTCCTCGTGGCAGGTCATGCACTGGATGTGGTAGGCGGCCTTCAGACCGATCCGTTCCGGGCGCTCCGGGTCGAATGCCTTCTGATGGCAGGCGGAGCAGGCCACGGTTTCCGAGAGTTCCGGATCGGTCGGCCGCAGGTGGTGGCATTTGGAGCAGTCGCCGTCCACCACGGAGATGTGCTTGCCGTGCATGAACCGGACCGGCTCATAAAAATCCTCGTGCTCGGCCTTGATGATCGGACTGTCCAGAAGCATGAACGTATGCTTCACGTCCTGAATGCCGACGCCCTTTTCCAGCAGGGTCTTGCGCCGCTGGTACAGGCTTTCCTCGCGCACCTCGGTGACCAGTTCCGGGACAATGGCGGCCCGTTCCCGGGCCTTGATCATGTCCTCGGGAACGAACGACTCCTTGGTGGGAATCGGGTCCACGTGTTGGGCCGTGATAGCGGCCAAGGAGGGCAGGGCCAGAAACAAGACGACCACGCCCGCCATGACGAATTTTCTGTTCATACCGAAACCTCCTTGCTGCGAGCTGAGAGCACCGGCAAATACGTAACTGCGACACGATAGAGGAACATGATCGTGGCTACAAACCCGGCCGTGACGAGCACCTCGGCAAACGAGGGGAAATAGGGCCGATCGGCCAGGGGCGGAGTAAACCCGATCAGGAAGACATTCACCCGGTTCAGGACGATGCCGCCCACGATCAGCGCCCCGGCCGTGAACAGCCGGGTTCGGGAGCGCCTGGTTTTGGGCGAGAGAATCAACAGCCAGGGCAGGATCACGCCCAGCCCCACCTCCAGCAGAAAGGCGTTGCTTTGCATGGTGCCGTCCAGCAGATAGACATGGGTGCCGCGGTAGAACATGTCGCCCAGCTTTACGGCCATGTAGATGCCCAGAAGCAGGATGGTGAACCTGGACAACGGGCCCAAAATGTCCATTTCCGATTCCAGTTTCAGGGATTTGGTGGCCACGCCGGTCTCAAAGATGACCATGGGGTAGCCCACGGAGATGGCCGACAGCAGAAAGAGCAGGGGCAGCAGCGGCGTGTACCACAGCGGATGCAGCTTGGTCGGGGCGATGAGCATCAGCCCGCCCAGCCCGGACTGGTGCATGAAGGAAAGGACAACGCCCAGAACAATGAGCACGCTCATGACCTTGGTGCTGATCCGGCCGAGAAAGCCCAGCAAACGGATCTTCTCGCCCCAGCGCTCGGCCGCGATGGGCACGAACTCCAGCCAGAGCACGGTCAGATAGGTCATCACGCACATGGCCACTTCAAACAGCACGGATGTGTAGTTGTGAAAGAACATGGGCTTCCAGATGGCCCAGGGCCGGCCGATGTCCACGAAAATGCCGATCGCCACGAAGGTGTAGCCCAGGGCAGCGGTGAGCAAAGCCGGCCGGGTCACGGCCTCGTAGCGGTGGCCGCCGAAGATATGGGCCAGGGCCGCGGTGCTGAAGCCCCCGGCGGCCAGGGCCACGCCGGTGGCCACGTCTATCCCGATCCACAGTCCCCAGGGATAGGCGTCGGTCAGGTTGGTGGCATAGCCCAGCCCGCCGATGAAACGGGCCATCAGGGCCACGCCCCCGGCAAGCATGAAACAGACCATGACCATCACGCCCGGGGTCCAGAAGCGTGACTCGGTGGGTCGGGGTTCGGCGTGATGACTCATTGCGCACCTCCTTGTCCGGCCTGTTTTTGATCACGCCGGTCGTTGTACGACTTGACCCCGTAGAGCATGCCGAACAGGGCGACGGGGGCCCACAGGTAACTGTACACGGCCTTGTGAATGGATTCGGACAACCGCGGCATGGGAAAGTCCGGAACATCGATGAACCCCAGCTGGTGAAAGGGAACCGGCGAGACATACAGCCAGGACGTGCCGCCGGCCTCCTTTTCGCCGTAGATGTGATCCACGTATCGGCCGGGATCGTTCCGGATGCGCCGCCTCGCCAGCTCCAGAAGCATGGAGCGTTTGCCGAAGGTGATCGCTTCCACCGGGCAGATCTCGGCGCAGCCCGGTTTTTTCCCCTCCTCCAGGCGATCAAAGCAGAAGGTGCACTTCATCACCTTGGGGGTCACGGTTTTGTGGTATTCATAGGCTGGAATCTGGAAGGGGCAGGCGACCATGCAGTACCGGCAGCCGATGCACTTGGAAACATCATAATGCACGGTCCCGTTGTCCTTTTTGCTCAGGGCCCCGGTGATGCAGGCCGAGGCGCAGGCCGGATCCTGGCAGTGCATGCACTGCACCTTGACATGCACGGGAATGAGTTGATTCTCATCGTCCACCTTGCCGGGAAAATACCGGTTGACCACGGTGTAGGCGCCGGCATCGGGACGCCGTTTGACGTCCAAAAGGCGCAGGTCGGTGAACAATGTGTCCGGCTCGGGCAGGTCGTTGACATTGTTGCAGGCCTGCTCGCACTTGCGGCATCCCGTGCAGCGGGCCAAATCCACCAGACACCCCAGGGGATCATCCGGCGCTTTTGACTCCCAAGCCTGAGCGGGACCAGCGGCTCCGGCCAAGGCAGAGGCGCCCAGGCCGGAAAGAAAGACTCGTCGTGTCATGTTCATGGTGCCGTCCTTGGTTGAGATGTTACAATGATCCGCACGAGCATCACCAGGAATCCATGGAAAATGCCGTTGCCGACCCCTCGGGGATGCATCCTGCCGATTCTGGATGATGTTGCAATTCCATGCTGTATTTTAGCGTTACGGCCATATGCCTGATTCAGTCAACCTCCAGCCCGGAAACCAGCCGTCCGTCCAGATAAACGGCGATCACCCCTTCCGCGCTGCCCATGACGTTATCAAGGATGGTGATGCCGGCCTGGTCCAACCGGGCCCTGCATTCTTCGGTCACCCCGCCGCAGATCAGGGTGCGCACGTTTTGATCCACCAGGACATTGCAGATTTCCTGAGGTTTCATGCGCCCCACGGGCACGACCTCCCGGTGCAGGTCCTTCTGGGCGGTCACAAAGACCAAGAGGATTGTCTCGGCCCTGTCATACCGCGGAGCAATGCGGTTTCGGAAAAGGCAGAGGGCAAACCTGTTGACCATGGATTTCCTCCCTGCTCCACCAAAGCAATTTTCAATCCAGACTATTTTTCATCATGATTTCAATGGGAACAAACCGGCCCTTCGCCTGGGCGGCCCTTTGAACAAACAAAATGTTCCATTTTTTGAAACAAACGGTCTGCCGATGCAACATGCATGAAACGTCGCTTTGATCCCGACCCGTCCGCCCATGTCGGGCAGGGCGGGGCTCCGTCAAAGTCCTTACTCCCCTGTTCCGGCAAGTGAATGACAATGAGAAAGGCCGGCCCCTCCACTGGCAGCGTTGAAACCCTTGCCAACGACTTTGACCGGACCCTGGTCGGGCAAGGCACCGGCTGTTGCGGTCCGATTCCGCTTGGAGTAGCAAGCAAGACTCATGGACCAGGCCGGCAGCCGAGGCGGCCTGGCCTCCGGCTCAAGGAACGCACAGCGCCATGCACAGCACGCCTCTTCAGGGATTGCATACCACCGTGTGGACGGCCCTTTTGGCCGCATTGATCGCCCTAGGTTCGTTTCTTTCCCTGCCCCTGGGGCCGGTGCCCTTTTCCATGCAGCCGTTCTTCGTCATGATGGCCGGATTCATTCTGGGCTGGCCGTACGCAATGACGGCGGCCCTGCTGTTTGTCGCCTCCGGGATCATCGGGCTGCCCGTTTTCGCCGGTGGAAAGTCCGGCCTGGCCGTGCTTCTCGGCCCCACCGGAGGATATGTCCTTGGTTTTGTCCCGGCCGCCGGATGCATCGGCCTGTTGACACGCGCTCGAAAACCCGGCTGGATCCGGGGGCTGGCCGCCGGGGTGGCCGGGCTCGCTTTGCTCTATGCCTGCGGGCTGTTCAACCTGATGCGGGTCATGCAAATCGGCTGGAACCAGGCCCTGGCCGTCGGCTTTTTGCCGTTCATCCTCCAGGATCTGGTCAAGCTGGCCCTGGCCGTGGCCACGTGGCGCTCCATGCACCGCCGGGGGTTGCTGCCGTGGTGATCACGTCCGCATCGCTGTGCTTTTCCTACAGCCCGGGCCAAAACGTTCTTCACGACCTCCAATTTTCTTTGGACAGCGGCCTGATCCTGGGACTGGCCGGGGCCAACGGCGCGGGCAAGTCCACCCTGCTTTACCTGCTGGCCGGCCTGCTCAGGCCCACATCCGGAATCTTGCGCGTCCTCGGGCAGGACAGCGCCGTTCAGGCCGCCCATATCCGCCGCCTGGCGGCCCTGGTCCCCCAGGAGGCGGACCTGTCCATCATCGGAGCCACCATTGAAGACGACCTTTGCTTGGGCATGCCCCGGGAAGCCCATGCCGAGGCTTTGAGCCTGGCCCGGCGCCTGGGTCTGCCGGCTTTGGACACTCCGGTGCATCTTTTGTCCCACGGCCAAAAACGCAAACTTTGTCTGGCCGCGGCCCTGTTGCGCAAACCCCAGCTGCTGCTGCTGGACGAGCCCTTTGCGGGCCTGGATTATCCCGGCTGCCGGGAAATGCGCGCCATGCTGCGAACCAACCGGCTGCACGGGGTGGCCCAGGTGGTGGCCGTGCACGACCTGGAACCGTTGGCCGACCTGGCCGACCGTTGGCTGGTGCTGGATCATGGCTGCCAGGCGGTTTTCGGCACGGCTGCGGACGCATTCCCGAAACTGGAGCAGCTGAACGTGCGCGCGCCTTGCTCCTGGCAGGCCGGTCTGGGCATCCTGCCCTGGGACGACCTTCGCCGCGCCTGGAGCGGCTCATGAGCCTGGCCCCGGTCCTGAACCCCAGCCCCGGGTCCTCCCCGGGCCGCTGGCTGGCGCATCTGGACGCCCGCCCCAAGCTCTTTGTGGCCCTGTTGGCCGGGCTTTCCTTGTGGCGATTGCCCGGCCCCGCCCTGGCCGTCCTGGCCCTGACAGGCGCGGGATTCTGTCTTGTCCTGGGCGGGTTTTCCCGGGCCCATCGCCGGATGTGGATCGCGGCGCTTTGCTTTGTCCTCCTCTGGTCCGGGCTGAAGATTGCCCTGGATCTGATCAATGGCGGCCATCCGGCAACAAGCCTCGCTGCCGGAGCGGAACTGGGCCTGCGGCTGGCGACCCTGCTCTTGCTCGGCTTGACCCTGGTCCTGTCCACTTCGCCGCACCGCCTGGGCCTGGCTTTGGCGTGGTTTCTGCGGCCGGTTTTGAGAAGACGCGCCTGGCGATTGGCCCTGGCCCTGACGCTCATGATTCATTTTTTGCCGTTGACATGGGCCTGCGCCAACGGGCTGACCCAGGGCCTGTCCCGCCGCTGGCCGGATTGTCCCTGGCATGAACGCGTCCGCTTGATCTCCCAGGCCCTGGTGCGCGTCATGAGTCAGCTCACCTGGAAACAGACCCTGGCCGTGGCTGCACGCGGTCTGGACCGCCCCGAGGCCTGGCGTTTCCATCGCCCGCTGCAAACCGTGGAATGGGCCGCGGGCCTGATCCCGGGTCTGGGTCTGCTGGCTTTGGCCCTGATCCGCTGATCTTCAGGGTTCTTGTTTCAAGGGGGAAAAAGCCGCTTCGGCTCGGCATTCGTCCGGCTGAATGTGCAGGTGAACACGCATTATGCCGAGGAGTTGCAAAACGCCTTGTCCAGGGCTTGATAAATCTTGTCCAGGGAAAACGGCTTTTCCACCACTGCGATCACATTCAGCAGACCGGCCCAGGCCGGAACGTCCGTGGTGTATTCGGAAAGCCAGATGCACGGAACCGCGGCCAGGGTCTTCAGGTTGCGCAGCACGGTCTGGTCCGGCTTGTTCACGGAACAGATCAGCAAATCCAAATCCAGGTCGTTGCGCGGTTGGCCGTTGATGACCACCGGCTGGCAGCCCTTTTCCCGCAGCAGATCGGAGAGCAGCGCCTCCAGAAAGGCATCGGGACTCAACACGCCCACGCTCTTTTTGGAAACCCTGGTCTTTCTCAAACCGCGGGCCAGGCGCAGCAGTCTCTCTCCGGCCCGGGCAAGACGCCTGGCATTTTCCGCCTCCCTGGAAACCTTCCCCGGCTCAAGCGCCTCAAGCTCCTGCAGGACCTGCTCCAGGCGGGACACCAGATCCCGCGGCGAAACCGGCCCCAAGGCGCGAGCCCCGTCCGGGGCCGCGGGAACATGCAGGCCCTGAAAGAAATTGATCAACGAGGCTTCCCAGAATTCCGCGGCCTCGGTGTGCAGCACCTTGAGTTCCGATCTTTTGGCCAAAAGGTCCGCCGCCCTGATCAGGGCGGCGGACCCGGGGGAATGGGACCGCGCAGCCACCGGCAGGACGGCCCGGGCAGCGGCTTCCCGGAAGAACGGATCCTCCGGCACCGCGCCCAGCGCCAAAATGAGAAGGTTCAGGTGTTTTTTGCAGACCGAGGCGAAACGCTGCATCAGCGTGTTCTGGTCAAATCCTTGCGGCACCTTGTTCAACAGGACGTAGGGCGGCCGATGCAGCCCGTTCTGCCGAAGCACTTTGAGCAATGCATAGCCGTCGATCACGGAGGAGGGTTCGGGATTCATCACGACGATCTGCTCCCGGGCGGCAAGACAAAAGGCGATCACCTGGCGGTGAATCCCCGGGGAATTGTCCAGAATCAAAAAGTCGTACTGCTGCAGGGTGTTGATTTTTTCCAGAAAAGCGGCGCGCTGCTCCCGGTCCAGATCCGCCAGCGCCGCCACGCCCGTTCCGCCGGAAACCACGTCCAGACCGGGCCTGACCTTGGTCACGGCCCGGGCCATGGGCGCATCGCGGAAAATGACATCCTCCAGGGTGTACTCCGGGGTCAGCCCCAGAAGCACATCCACATTGGACAGCCCCAGGTCCACATCCACGAGACACACCCTGCGGCCTCTCTCCGCCAGGGTCCAGGCCAGGCAGGCCGCCACCGAGGTCTTGCCGGCCCCGCCCTTGCCGCTGGCCACGGAAATGGTTCTTGTCCTCGCCCTACTCATCGGCGCAGGCCAGACTGTCGCGCACTTCCGCCAAAAGCCTTTTCACGTGGAAGGGCTTGCGGATGCACTTGCATCCTCCATGACTCATGGCTTCTTCCACCTCTTCATTGGAAGCCATCCCGGTGATCACGATCACGGGCAGAATCATCTTTTGCGTACGGATTTCCCGCAACACCGAAAGACCGTCCCTGAACGGCATTTTAATGTCCAAAAGGATCAGGTCAAAATCTTCCTTGGCCAACATGTCCAGGGCTTCCTGGCCATTTTTCGCCGTCTTGGCGATCATGTCCTCGTTTTCCAATGTTTCCTTGAGAATATCCCGGATATGTTCCTCGTCGTCCACCACCAGCACCTTGGGGCGGGTCGAGGTCAAAGGGCGGACAGCGGCGGTGTCGCATGTCTTGCCGGGACGCAGGGCCGCAATGTCCACGGGCAGTTCCACGGAAAAGACCGTTCCCTTGCCCAGTTCGCTGTGGATATCGATTTTTCCGAAATGGCTGTTGACGATGCCCATGGACGTGGACAGCCCCAGGCCGGTTCCCTTGCCCTCCTCCTTGGTGGTGAAAAAGGGATCGAAGATCCGCTTCATGTTTTCCCGGGAAATACCGGACCCCTGGTCTTGCACCTTGACCGTCACGGTGGACCGGTCCTGTGCAAGGCGGGTGGCGACGGTCAGCTTTCCGCCTTTTTTCTCCATGGCATGGCGGGCATTGATCATCAGGTTCAAAAACACCTGTTCCAGCTGGTTGGGGTCGGCCTTGATGGGGACCATGGCCGGATCATAACTTTTGTGCACGCTGATTCCATGCGCCCCGAAACCGTTGCCCATCAGCTCCAAAACCCGCTCCAGAATCGCGTGGATGTCCACTTCCTTGAGTTTTGGAGGGGCGGGCCGGGCAAAATCCATCAGGTTGGAAAGGATTTTGGTGATTCGATCGATCTGGGTGCAAATCACGGCCAGTTCGTGCTTTCGCTTTTCATCCTGCTCCTTCAGTTCCAGCAGCTGCGCCCTGGCTGAAATGATCGCCAGGGGATTGTTGATCTCGTGGGCCGCGCCCGCGGCCAACTGACCCACCGCCGCCAACCGCTCGGTTTGGACAAGCTGTTGGTTGACCTGCTGGTTTCTCAACAATGCCTGGGAAAGTTCCTCCTGGTTTTGGTTCAGCCGCTCCAGGAGCCGAACGTTTTCCATGGCCGCACGCAGAATCTGCCCAACCTGGATGAAGGCATGCGCGTTTTTGCTGTTTTGCACCCTGAATTCCTGGCTCAGGGAAATGCAGAGTTCGGCGAAATAATGGTTCGGCAGGCCGAAACTGAACATGTGAAACGGCGGGGCCGTGTTCAAGGCTATCTGCCCGGAGTCCTGGACCCGGTGCTTGTATCTGGCCAGAATGGCGCGCAAATCCGCGGGCAGGCCCTGATCATCCCGCTCCCAGACCGGTTCTCCCCGGCGATCGGTGAAGCAGAGCAGCCGGCGCCTGCGGCCCCCGTCAACCCAGACAACGCCTTCCAGTTCGCGGGTCTCCTGTTCAATGACGTAAAAAACACCCAGGGGAACCGGAGAAAACCCCTGGAACACCTGAACGACTCCGTCCAGCAAGTCCTCCCTGGTGCGCGCCCGGCCAAGCCGCATGCCCAGTTCGTGAACCAGTTCCAGAAACTTGTTCGTGCTGTTCAGGGTCGCATTTTTTTCATCCAGTTCCGCGGCCAGTCGGGAGAGCTTGCTGTTCGCCTTTTGCAGAATGTCCTGGTAGACCGTGCTCAAATCGCCGTCCAAATCAAAAAAGGCGGCCTTTTTTTCATATTCGCCGGTCGCGGCCCGCTTTAATCCCTGAACATCGTTGGCTTTGAGGTTGAGCGCCTTCATCACCTCCAAACAGGCCCCCTTTTCCAAAACCTCCGGGCGCGTTTCGCAAAAAACGTCCTTGGCGAAAATGTTGGCCAAAGAGACAATCCAGACCAGCTCGCTGTTCACTGAAGACAGCCCCATGAAGCCGGGCTCGTGGTGATGCAGCCAGATGCAGTCCACCAGCGCGTCGGGAAGCCCCCATTGCTGGGCCAGCACCTTGCCCGCCACGCAGTGATTCATGTCCAGGATCCGGTCTTCGGCCTCCAGCGAGGAAACGCCCTCGTCTTCCTTCAGGGCGTGGATGCGCAGGGCGATCTCCGGAAAAACATCCATGATCACCACCTTGCCGATATCGTGCAGCAAACCGCCGACAAAGGCCTGGTCCCGCAGTTCGGGAAAAGTCCGCTGTGCGAGGAGATGGCCGATAATGGCCGTCATCAGGCTGTGGACCCACATTTTTTTGGCCGCTTGAGCCATTTGTGCGGAGACGGCGGGGAGATAATCCTTGACCACCACCCCCAGCAGGGCGCAGCGGACCTGATTCAATCCGGCCAAGGTCACGGCCTGTTTGACTGTTTTCACCTTGCTGGGGAGTCCGGTGCGGGCATTGTTCACCAGTTTCAGGATCCGGGCGGTGAGCACGGGATCGGATTCCACGACCAAGGACAGTTGGTCCAGGGCCGCGTCATCCTGCAAGGACAGGGTCAGGGCCTGAATGGCCACAGAGGGAAGCACGGGCAGATCTTCCACCCTTCTGATGATGGAGCGCATTCCGGCATTGGTCAACGGAGAACGCACAACCTCCGCACACGCTGTGAGCATTTTTCACCTCCCGGGCAGTCCTGGGCATTTCTTTTGGTTCAAAGAAAGCTGTTCAGGACATACTCAAAATATCAACGTGTTGCTAGGATGTTGGGCGACATTCGTCAAGGGCATGGCCGGCCGGCGCAAACAATTTGTTCATGCGCCTGCCGTCATCGGCACGCACGTCACAATACCCGCAGCAAAGAAAATGCTTCCCGCTTCAATCCAAAGATGATAGGTTTATAGAATAAAATCAAATAATTGCTTGAAGATGTTGGCGGCGTGTTGGGGGAACATGACGCGTTTCTGAATCTGAAAATGGAGTTGAAAACGTATCGAGTTGTGCTGCTGGTGCATCCGAAAGGTTTTTCAGAAACGCGGAATGCTGCCGATGAAACTTAGTTGATGTAATTGGGCAGATTGAGGAACAGCTCCCGGGTGAACGTCACTATTTTGTTCATGATCCACGGGAACGAAAACAGCAGCGCCAAAAAAATGGAAACGATCTTGGGCACGAAAGTCAAGGTCATTTCCTGGATCTGGGTTGCGGCCTGGATGATGCTGACCACCACGCCGACGATCAGGCCGATGCCCAACATGGGCAAGGCGATCATCAAGGTCAGTTCAATGGATTGACGCGCAAAGCCGATCACGAATTCCGGGGTCATGTGTTTCTCCGTTGGGCTGTTTGTGTCCGCCCGTTCTCATCCGGTCACGCAAAACCGTTCACCAGCGAGAAGATCAGCAGGTTCCAGCCGTCGACCATCACGAACAGCAGAAGCTTGAAGGGCAGGGAAATCATCACCGGCGGCAGCATCATCATGCCCATGGACAACAGGATGCTGGCCACCACCATATCCAGAATCAAAAACGGGATGTAGATCAAGAACCCCATCTGAAAAGCGGTTTTCAACTCGCTGATCACAAAGGCCGGCACCAGCAGGACGGTGGGCACGTCGTCCCTGTTGGAGGGCTGTTCCATTTTGGTGATGGAAAAGAACAGGGAAAGGTCCTTTTCCCGGGTGTGCTTGAACAAAAACGTCCGCAACGGCTGTTCGGCCCGCTCCAGGGCGTCGTTGAAGCCGATCTCCTCGGCCAGATAGGGCTGCAGGGCCGTGTCGTTGATCTCCTTGCCCACGGGCAGCATGATCACAAAGGTCATGAAAATGGCCAGACTGGCCAGAACCTGGCTGGGGGGCATCTGCTGGGTGGCCATGGCATGACGCAGAAAGGAAAAGACCACGATGATCCTGGTGAAACACGTGACTGTCAGCAAAATGGCCGGGGCCACGGACAGGATGGTGAGCAGGAAAAGGATTTCCAGGGCCACGGAAATGGATTCCGGCTCCGCCCGGCCCGCGCCCAGGGTCATGCTCAGGGTGGGCATTGCGGGCTGGCCCCAGGCAAGGTGCGGCAGAAAAAGCGAAAAAATGAGCAGCAAAAAAAGGAAGCTACCCCGGATTCTTGGTTTGGGAGTGCTCCAGGTGCGAGGCAAAGGCGTTGTGTTCGTGGTCATGGACTGTCTCCGTCAGGAGCGTGATGGACGAATCCGTCACCCCCAGCACCATGACCTTATTCAAATACCGGACCATAACCACGGATTTGCGCGGCCCCAGGGAAACCTGGCCCAGCACCTGCAAATCCCGGGACAGGTGCCGGGTCAAACCCGCCTTGTGACCGTAGCGCTTCAGCAGAAAAAGAACCAGGAAAAGCAAGGCCAGGACAAGAAACAAGCCGCCGGCCATTTTCAGGGCGGCCAGTCCGAAATCCCAGGAGGGCATGGCCATGTCGGCTTCAGGCAAGCTGTTTGACCCTCTCAATGGGGCTGATAATATCCGTCAGGCGCACCCCGAATTTTTCATTGATGACCACCGCCTCTCCGCGGGCCACCAGCTTCCCGTTGACGTAAATCTCCAGGGGCTCGCCGGCCAGCTTGTTCAGCTCGACCACCGACCCCTGGCCCAGCTGCAGCAATTCGTTGATCAACAACCTTGTCCGGCCGAGCTCGGCGGAGACGTCCAGGGGGATATCCAGAATAAAATCCAGGTCCCTTTTGGTCTTTTCCTTGGGCGCCCTGGCCTCGGCCGTCAAATCTTTGAACTTGGCCTCCTGGGTCTTGGCGGCCAAGGACTGTTGCTCCCGCTCTTTTTTCAGCTGGCTCTCCTCTTCGGCGGCCAAAGCCTTGGCCCATTCATCGGCCAAGTCTTCCTGGGCGTCCCCGCCGTCCTGGGCCGGGGATTCGGGTTGCGGGTCCCCAATGTCCGGGGCGGCGGTTTCGGAAGCGGCCTGGGCTTGTTCCTCCGCGGGCTGTTCCATCTCCTCCAGGGCCTTGGCCCACTCTTCCGCCAACTTGTCCTGATCGTTCGCATCCTGGTTCATTATCCCGTTATCCTTTATGAAAATGTTCATGGACCGCAAAGGCGCCAAAGACGTCCAGGCGCCGGCCGCATGGACCACTGTCCGTAGTGTCGCCGCATCCGCCTAGTACCGGACCTCGGTTTCCTTGACCACCTGAACGGCCCGGTTGGCCTTGATGTACCCGGGCAGGCACATAAATTTCTCCACCCCGTGCACCGTCATCTTCAGGGACTGCTCGGTATCCGTATCCAGCAACAGGACGTTGCCCACATCCAGGTTCAGCAACTGCCTTCCGGTGAGCGAAGTATGCCCCAGGGGCACCACCATTTCCACGGGTATATCCAGCAGCCGTTCCTTGAACCGCGACAACCAGGCATGGTCCACCTCCAGGCGTTCGGATTGGAAGGCCGCGTAGAGCTTGGAACGAATCGGCTCAATGGTCGAATAGGGCAGGCAAAACAGCAGGGAGCCGATGGCGTTCTCCAGTTCCACCTCCAAGGAGATCACGATGACCACGTCGCTGGGCGGCACAATGCCCGCGAATTGGGGGTTGATCTCGGTGCGCAGCAGCTCGATGTGCACGTCATGGACCGGGGTCCAGGACTGCTCCATGGTCGAAAGAAGCACCTTGACCACCCGTTCGATCACGGACTGCTCGATGGGCGTGAAATCACGGCCCTCGATCTTGGGCTGGGTTCCATAGCCTCCGAAGAAATTCTCCACCAGGGCGAAGACAAGACGGGTGTCCACCACCAAGATGGCGTTGCCGCGCAACGGCTCCATCTTGAAGATATTGATGCTCGTGGGCACGGGCAGGGACCGCATGAAATCGCCGAATTTGGACATGTCGATGGATACCGGATTGACATCCACCTTCTTGCGCATGGAGTTGGCCAGCGCACTGGAAGCCAGGCGCGCGAAACGGTCGTTGACGATCTCCAGTACCGGCATCCTGCCGCGGATGATCCGGTCCTGATTGGCCAAGTCAAAGCTGATGATTCCGGAATCATCCTCAATCACCGCGGTTTCGGCCTCGATCTCGCCCCCGCTCAGCCCGCGCAGCAGGGAGTCAACCTCGTCCTGGGACAATATTTTGTTCACAACCAAACTCCTTGATCCATGATCATGGTTACTGGATCACAAATTCGGTGAAATAGACATTGGACACCCGGGCCGTGCCGACGATCTGGTTCAACCGATCCACAATCTCGTTCTTCAGCGTGATTTTGCTCTCCATGCTGGCCAAATCCGTGTACGTTTTGCTGGAAAGCAGGAGGATGATCGCATCCCTGACCCTGGAGTCCAGACGATTCAACTCCCCCGCCGCCTCCTTGCTGACAACTTCCACGTCCAGGGTCAATCGCAGAAACCGGCGTCCCAGGGGATCAGCCAGATTCACGATGAACGCGGGCAAGGTGATGATCTCCGGAGTCATCTTTTGCTGCGGGTCCGCCCCGGGCTCGCGCTGTTCCTGCTCCTGGGCGGTCTGTTCCGGGGACGACGCGCCCGGCCCCATCAAAAACCAATACGCGGCAAACCCGCCGCCGCCGAGCAGCACAAGCAAAACAGCCACAAGAATCCACTTCAGCTTGCCGCCGCTCTTTTTTTCTTCCTCAATCGGCGGCGCAACCTCATTTTTCGCGGCCATACCCCCCCCTTGGTCAAAGCCTACAGGAAAACGTCGCGACCTTCACCCTGCCTGTGAACACTACAGGGAGGTCTTGAAAAGAATCTCCACTCTTCTGTTCAAAGCCCGGCCCTCAGGCGTGGCGTTATCCGCCACCGGCATGCGCTGGCCATATCCGGAAACGGACAGTTTCGCGTCGGGCACGCCCAGCTTGAGCAGCCATTCCAGGACAGCCATGCCGCGCAGGGCGGACAGGGTGTCGTTGTCCATGGTGGTTCCCGGCAGGCTGTCCGCATGTCCGGAAACGTTCACGTCGTTGGGCGCGGCCAGGATCAAGGGAACCAAGCGCGCCAGTATTGATTTGGCCGGCTCCTCCAGGGCATGCCCGCCCAGGGGGAAAAGCAGCTCTTCCGTGAGCAGGATGGCCAGCCCCTCGGGCCGCTCCAGAAACTTGACGGTCTCCTCCAGGGTTGATCGGCTGACTTCCTTGGGCAGCAGATCATCGGGAAAAAGCAGATCCCGAATGCGTTCCTCATGGTTGCGAAATTCCCACGGCCGCTGCAGCAGCTCCACCACGAATTCGTATTTGCTGGGCAAGCGCCCGGCGCTTTTACGGGAAGCAAAACCCAGATCTCCTCCCAGCAGGGTCATGCTCTCGCTGACCACCTTTCGGTCCATGGAAGACATGCTTAAAAGCAACACAAAAAAAGTCAACAGCAAGGTGATCAGATCCGAGAAGGTCACCAGCCAGCCGTTGGGGTCGACTTTGGCCATGCCTGTTCCTACTCCTGCCGGGGCAATGAGGGCTCCCCGGTCTCTGGGAAGCGAAAGATGAAATCCCGATAGATGAAACCCTCTTCAGCCATGTCCGTCTCCGGCCGTTCCAGCCTGGGGGTCCAATCCCGGGCGCGTTTGTCCAGGATGAACTCCACCCGCCTGTTGGCCCTGCGTCCTTCGGGGGTTTGGGGATTTTCCCGGGGATGAAAGCGGCCCACGGCCTCCATGCGCAATCGTTCGGCCGGAACGTCCTGTTCCACAAGATACCCATACACTCTCAAGGCTCGAAACAGCGAAAGATTCCAGCTGGGGTCGGGGATCTGCTGTTGCGCGTCCACCCGAAAGCCCTCGCCCAGCTCATCGCGCAAGACCGAAGCATGGCCGGCAATCAGCACCGGAAAGGACACGTTGCGCAGGGTCGAGGCCACCTCCCGCAACAGGGCTTGACCTTGTTCGGACAAATCACTCTCCCCGGGTGGAAACAAAACAGCCGTGTTCACGCTGAAAATCTGTACAAACCGGTTGCGCACGAACTGCAGATCCTCCTCCAGATCATCCCAGAGCAGTTCCTTCAGCGGGGCCAAATCCTGTTCCTCCGGGAGCGGACCGGGCTGGTGGGCTTCCTTGATCTCCTCTTCGCCCAGTACATCGGGTTTGGCCGTGCCAATGCCGAAGGTGCCCATCAGGGATCCGACAGCCAGACGGATCCGGCGTTCATCCATGAGCGAGGCATTGGTCACCAGGTAGACGAAAAACGCCATGATCAGGATCATCAATCCCGTAAAGGTCATCACCCATCCCGGCGTGACCGGCCCGCTGTCTTTTTTTTTCCGTTGTCTGGCCATGGCCAAGCCTTTGCACCGGCCTGTTATTATTCCGCCTTCCTGCGCATTTTCGGCGGAAGAAAGCCATTCAGCTTCTCCTCGATGATCCTGGGATTCTCGCCCTTGGAAATGGAAAGAATGCCCTCCAGGGTCAATTCCCGCAGCAAAATCTCCTCCTTGCTGCGCGTGCGCAGCTTTCCGGAAATGGGGTTGAACACCAGATTGGCCAGGACGGCGCCATAAAACGTGGTGATCAGGGCCACGGCCATGGCCGGGCCGATGGCCCCGGGATCGTCCATGCTCTGCAGCATCTGGACCAGGCCGATAACCGTGCCGATCATACCCAAAGCCGGTGCGTAGGTGCCCATGGCCGCGAAAATATCCGCCCCTGTTTCATGGCGTTCCTGCAGGTAGGAGATTTCGGTCTGCATGATTTCCTGGATCATCTGAGGCTCGACACCGTCCACGGTGAGCTGCATGGCCTTGCGCAGATATTCGTCGTCGATTTCCTTGAGCAGCGGCTCCAGGGACAGAATACCCTCCTTCCTGGCCCTGTTGGCGTATTCCAGAAATTTCCCGATGGTCTCCGCCGGCTGTTCCAGCCTGGTGAAAAAAACGTTCTTGACCACTCCGAGCACGCCGATGATGTGGCCCAGGGGATAGTTGATCAGCGTGGCTCCGAGGGTTCCGCCGATGACTATCAGGGCTGAGGGGATGGAAACAAAGACGAACAGGCTGCTGCCCATCATGATCGCGGAAATGACCAGTCCAAAGGCGAGCAAGACCCCGATGATGGTTGCCAGATCCATACGCTTACGTATCCTTATTATGCTTGATCAAGACAGCTTCAGCAGGCGCGCGGACCAAAAATCCGCGTCCCGATTCGAACCATGGTCGCGCCCTCGGCAATGGCCTGGGGGTAGTCGTCCGTGGTCCCCATGGACAAAACGTCCAAAGACCTCCCCAGCCCGGTTTGCAATCGATCCCGCAACCGCGCCAGCCTGGCAAAAGCACGCTGCTTGTGGGCAAGGTTCAGCTCAAAGGGCGGCAAGGCCATCAGTCCCCTGAGGGACAGGGCGCTCATTTCCGCCACGCCCCGGGCCACCTCCGGCAGATCCGCCTCGGTCACGCCGCCCTTTTGCGGCTCCTGGCCCAGGTTGACCTGCAGCAGCACGTCCAGCACAACCCCGACAGTTTCGCATTTTTCTTGCAAAACACGAGCCAAGGGCAGGGAATCCAGGGAGTGCAGCATGACGAAACGCCCGGGCACGAACTTGGCCTTGTTGCGCTGCAACCGGCCCAGAAAATGCCACTGCACCGCATCCAAAGCCAGGCCTTTCTGCTTTTCCAGGGCCTCCTGGACATAGTTCTCGCCAAAATCCAGCTGCCCGCATGCGGCCAGGGCCCGTATCGCGCACAGGGGCTGTCTTTTGGACACCGCAATGATTTGCACGTCGGCGGGAGCGCGGCCTGAACGCCGGGCCCGGTCCGCCACGTCCTGCAGCGTTTCCTGCCAGCGCAAGACAAGGGCCTGATCGTGTTCTTCAGACATAGGCATGAATTCCGTGTTTTGATGGGCCGCGCGTCAGCGCGGTCACGGGTCTTGAAAAAATGATTGTGAATCCTCCGCAAGCCTTGGTCAAGCCCTGGGAAGCGTGACTCAGGGCTCCGTCAAAGTCCTCTCTCCCCTGTTTGGGAAAGTGGATGGCCACCTGAAAGGCCGGCCTGAACATGTTTGACGATCATTGCGCTGCCTGACCGAGCTTGTCCTGCGTCGGCAAAACCAATGCCTGACGATTTTCCTTGATCTCCGGCATCTTCAACGCATTGGTTTTGCCTTACGCAGGCGGCAAGGGAGTTTGCACTGAGAGGAAAACATATCCAGGTCGGCCCTCCACCGGAGGGCGTTGAAACCCTTGCCAACGACTTTGCCCGGACCCTGAAGCGTGACTGACAAGCGTGACGCCCTCATGTTCCAGGTCTTGTGCTGCGCCGACAAATGAGGTTACATCCAAAGGACCTTGTCCACCGTCGGCCAACCATGAAACATCCGGACGGACCCCACGTTGTTTTTTCAGGAGCACCCCATGCGCATCGCCAAGAAAATCCAGACCATCCCGCCCTCGGCCACCCTGGCCGTGAACGCCAAGGCCCAGGAACTGGCGGCCCAGGGCCGCAAAATCATCAGCCTGGCCGTGGGGGAGCCGGATTTCCCGACCCCGGAACACGTCTGCCAAGCAGCCAGGGAGGCCATGGACCAGGGATTTACCAGGTACACCCCGGTGCCCGGAATCCCGGCCCTGCGCCGGGCCGTAGCCGCCTATTTCAACGGCGTTGCCGGCCGGACGCCGTCGCAAGAACCGCCCATGGAGGCGACCATGGTCTGCAACGGCGGCAAGCATGCCCTGTATAATCTGCTGCAGGCCCTGCTCGATCCGGACGACGCCGTGCTCATCCCGGCTCCCTACTGGGTCAGTTATCCGCCCATGGTCCAGCTGGCCCAGGGCGAACCGGTCATTGTTCCCTCTGCGCCGGAAAACAAGTACCTGATTTCCCCGCAGGATCTGGAGCGCGTCTGCACCCCCAAGGCCAAGGTGCTGCTGCTCAACAGTCCGTCCAACCCCACGGGATGTCATTACAGCCAGGATCAGCTGAACGCCCTGGTCGGCTGGGCCCTGGAGCGGGACATCTTCGTGATTTCCGATGAAATCTACGACCAGCTCGTGTACGCCCCGGCCGAACCCTGCAGCGTTGCCCCCTGGTGGTTCAAGTTTCCGGACCGGATCGCCGTGGTCAATGGACTGTCCAAGTCCATGGCCATGACCGGCTGGCGCGTCGGGTACGTGCTGGCCCATCCGGACCTGATCAAGGCCATGGTCCGCATCCAGGGCCAGAGCACGTCCAATGTCTGTTCCATCGTCCAGAAAGCGGCCCTGGCCGCACTGACAGGGCCCATGGATTTTATCCGCCGCATGCGCGAAGCCTTTGTCCGCCGGCGGGATCTGGCCTTGGCCAAAATCGGTTCCTGGCCCGGGGTGATCTGTCCCAAGCCGGACGGCGCCTTCTATCTCTTCCCCAGGATGGACAATTGCTATTCCAGGGCCGTTCCTGATTCCACGACCATGTGCACCAGGATTTTGGAGCAGGTCGGCGTGGCCCTGGTGCCCGGCGCCGCCTTCGGCGACGATCGCTGCGTGCGTTTTTCCTACGCCCTTGACGACGAAACCCTGCTCGCGGCCCTGGACCTGGTGCAAAAAGCCCTGGAAGAGGCATAGCCCTTGGCCAAGATCACTTTCGGCCCCAGACCGTTTCAACCGGTCAAGTTCCTGTCCTGGACGTCGTTGCTGCTGATTCTGGCGGTCAACCTGGTTGTTTCCGTTTTCATCGCCAATCAGGCCCGCCAGTCCATGCTGGAAAAAAACCAGGAATTTTCCCTGCTTTTGGCCGAAAACCTGAATCACCAGATTTTCCAGCGCTTCACCCTGCCCACGGTGATCGGCTTTGGCCGGATCGAGCTCAAGAATCCCGCCCAGTATGAACGCCTGGACCAGATCGTGCTCTCCACCATCCACAGTTTCCACGTCCTGGAAGTGCGTATCTACGATTTTGAACCGGAGGTGGCCTATTCCACCAACGCCGGGCTGGTGGGCTCGCGGGAGTCCGCCGGCAAGGCCGTGCAGGAGGCCCTGGAGCCGGGCGTGCACAGCTTTGAACTGGTCAGTCGCATCTCCCCCTGGTGGGCGCTTATCAAACTGCACCTGGAACCGGAAAGCTTCGTTTTGCGGACCATCTATCCCTTGCGGGCCGAACGCGGATTCGATCCCGCCACCGGCCCCGGTCCGATCATGGGCGCTTTGGAGTTCACCCAGGACATCACCGAGGATTATGAAGCCGTGCTGTTTTTCCAGGTGCTGATCCTGGCCGCCTCCTTTGCCTCGTCCCTGATCCTTTTTTCCGTGCTTTACGTGTTCATCCGCCGCGCCGGCCAAACCATCGCCAAAAGGGCCCAGGAGAAGGAGCGCCTGGAACGGGAGCTGCATCAAAACGAAAAACTGGCCAGCATGGGTCGCACCGTGGCCAGCATCGCCCATGAGATCCGCAACCCCCTGGGCATCATCCGGGGCACGGCCGAACTGCTCTTGAAGCGTTCCCAGGCCAAGGACGACCAGCAGACAAAACTGCTGGGGGCCATCTACGAGGAATCCAAGCGCCTGTCCCAGACGGTCAACGACTTCCTGGACTACGCAAGGCCCAGGGCGCCCCAAAAAGGCGAAGTGGACCTGGCGCAGGTTTTGGAGCAGGTTCTGGCGTTCTGGGAACGGGAAATGGCCGACCAGAACGTAAGGATCTCCTGCAATGTCGGCCCGGGCAAAATCGTTCTCGGAGACAAGGACCTGATCTATCGCGCTGTCTACAACGTCCTGGCCAATGCCCTGCAGGCCATGAAAACCCAGGGGGAAATCCGGATCACCGTGGAACCCTCCCCGGGGCATTGGACCCTGACCGTCCACGACTCGGGTCCGGGAATCGACCAAAGCGCCAGGGACAAGCTGGTGGATCCTTTTTTCACCACCAAGGAAAGCGGCACCGGCCTTGGGCTGTCCATCGTGCACAGCATCATGCTCAGCCACAACGGTCAGCTGCACATCGACAACCATCCCCAGGGCGGCGCCCTGGTGCGCATGACCTTTCCCCGTCCAAACAAAGCAAAAGCGTGAGGCCCCATGTCCAACAACATCCTTGTCCTGGACGACGAACAAAACTATCTGCTGCTTCTGGAAACACTGCTCACGGACGAAGGGCACACGGTCACGGCGCTGCAGAATCCGGAAATGGGCCTGGCCTATCTGGAGGAGTCCGAGGTGGACGTCATCATCACGGACATGAAAATGCCCAAGATGTCCGGTCAGGAGGTCCTGGCCCACGTCCAGAAAACCTATCCGCACATTCCCGTGCTGATCATGACCGCCTACGGCACCATTGACGCCGCGGTGGAGGCCATGCGCCACGGCGCCTTTGACTATATCACCAAGCCCTTTGCCAATGACGAACTGATCCTCTCCGTGCGCAAGGCCGTGCAATTGGCCCAGGCCCAGCGCAAATACAGCCTGCTCTCGGAGAGCTTGGAGCAGCGCTACGGACTGCATCAGATCATCGGCCGCAGCAAGGCCATGCGCCGGGTCCTGGAGATGGTCGACCGGGCCGCACCCAGCAGAAGCACGACCCTGATCACCGGGGAATCCGGCACGGGCAAGGAGCTTGTGGCCAAGGCCATCCATTTCGCCTCCCCCCGCAAAAAAGGGCCTTTCATCTCCGTCAATTGCATGGCGCTCAACCCCGGCGTGTTGGAAAGCGAGCTGTTCGGCCATGAAAAAGGGTCGTTCACCGGAGCCGTTGCCCGCAGGCGCGGCCGTTTCGAGCTGGCCCAGGGCGGGACCCTTTTTTTGGATGAAATCGGGGAATTGTCCCCGGAATTGCAGGTCAAGCTTTTGCGCGTGCTCCAGGAACGCACCTTTGAGCGGGTTGGCGGCGCGGAACCCATCAGCGTGGACATCCGCATTGTCACGGCCTCCAACAAGGACCTGCAGGCCGCGGTGCAGGCCGGGGAATTCCGCGAAGACCTGTTCTACCGTTTGAACGTGGTGCACATTCCCCTGCCCGCCCTGCGCGAGCGGCGCGAGGACATCCCTTTGCTGGCGGCCCATTTTCTGAAAAAATTCGCCGAAGACAACGCCAGCCGGGTCAAGGGCTTCACCGCCGAGGCCATGGACTACCTCACGGCCTATGAATGGCCCGGCAATGTGCGTCAGCTGGAAAACGTGGTGGAACGCTGCGTGGTCATGGCCAACGACGAAATGATCCGGGTGGAGGATCTGCCGCCGGAAATCAAGGACGAGGAAGCCCAGTTCAAAAGCGCGGTGGACCTGCTGCCGCCCCGGCTGGACCTGGCGGACACCCTGGAAAAAATCGAGGCGGCCCTGATCCGCCGGGCCTTGGCCCAGTCCAATTTCGTTCAGGTCAAGTGCGCGGACATGCTGGGCATCTCCAAAAGCCTGCTGCAGTATAAACTGAAAAAATACAAACTGACCGGGAATTGATGCCTTTTCGGCAATGAAAAAAATCATCCCTGAAAATGCGTTCATGAATCAGATCAGCCAGGCAACGCCGCCCGCTGCGCCGGAAATATCCCTCCAGGCCGAGGTGCTGACCGTAACCTTTTTCAACGCCCAAAACGGCTACGCCGTGATCCGGGTCAAGGTCCGCGACGAACCGGGGACAATCACAGCCGTGGGGCATGTCCTGCGGGTTCATCCCGGGGAAATGCTGCGCATCTTTGGACTGTGGAAGGAACACCCCAAGTACGGCCGCCAGTTTCAGATCCACCGGGCTGAACCGCTCCTGCCCGCGGGAATCAACGCCATCCGCCGCTATCTGGCCTCGGGCCAGCTCAAGGGGGTGGGCCCGGTGCTGGCCGAACGCATGGTGAAAATGTTTCGGGACAAGACCCTGGAGATCATCGACACCGACCCGAAAAAGCTTTTGCAGGTGGAAGGCATCGGCGCAAGCAAGCTGGAAAAAATCCTGAAATCCTGGGAGGAACAGCACCATGTCCGGGCCTTGATCCTGTTTTTGCAGGAGCATGACGTCTCCCCGGCCCTGGCCGCGCGCATCTACCGCCACTACGGACCGGAGTCCATGCAGAAAGTGCGGGACAACCCCTATGAGCTGGCCTACGAGGTGCACGGCATCGGCTTCCGGACCGCGGACGCCATCGCCCTTAAACTGGGCTTTGCGCAGGACTGCCCGCAGCGCATGGAAGCGGCCCTGATCTACCTCCTGTTCCAATGCGGCGAGTCCGGCCACGTATTCTGCCCCCAGGACGAGCTTATCCAAAAGGCCCAGGTTCTCCTGGAAGGCGCGGACGAGTCCGCCCTGCAAGACGCCCTGGATGCTTTGGCCCAGCGCAAACGGGTGGTTCTGGAGGAGCTGGGGGCGCAAGGCCTGGGCGCCGTGGTCTATCTGGGACATTTTCACCGCTGGGAAAAGGAGATCGCCGCCCGGCTCCGGGCCCTGTCGGATCACCCGGCGGCCATGGACAAGAACAAGCTGCGCGCCGCCCTGTCCGAACTGGAGGCCAGGCGCAGGATCAGCCTCTCCAGGGAACAACGCCAGGCCGTGGAAGACGCCTGCCTGAACAAGGTGTTCCTCCTCACCGGCGGGCCGGGCACGGGCAAGACCACCATCACCAAATTCATCGTGGACGCCATGTCCCTGCTGGGACTGAAAATCAAGCTGGCCGCGCCCACGGGCCGGGCGGCCAAGCGCCTGTCCGAGGCCACCGGATCACCCGCCTCCACCCTGCACCGGCTGCTCCAGTACGCTCCGGACGGGGGCTTTGCCCTGAACGAAACCAGGATGCTCAAAACCGGCATGCTGGTGGTGGACGAGGTCTCCATGCTCGACTGCCAGCTTTGCCTGGCGGTGCTGCGCGCCCTGCCCCTGACCTCCAGACTGGTGCTGGTGGGCGACGTGAATCAGCTGCCCTCGGTGGGCCCGGGCAACGTCCTTGGAGACCTGCTCAAAAGCAGGACCCTGCCCAGCGCCGAACTGACCCGCATCTATCGTCAGGCCCAGGAAAGCATGATCGTGGTCAACGCCCACCGCATCAACCAGGGCCTGTTTCCGCACGCCTCGCCCAAGTCCGCGCCGCAAGCCGACTTTTTCTGGCTGGAACAGGAGGATCCCGGTCTGGTCCAGGACATGATCCTGCAGATGGTTTGCGAACGCATCCCGGCCAGCTACGACCTGAATCCGCGGCTGGACGTGCAGGTGCTCACGCCCATGCACAAGGGCGAAGTGGGCACCCAGCAGCTCAATGTCCTGCTGCAGGAACGGCTGAACCCCAGGGGCCGGGAGTTCACCCTGGGGCTGCGGAAAATGCGCATCGGCGACCGTGTCCTGCAGCTTCGCAACAATTATGAAAAGGAAGTGTTCAACGGGGATCTGGGCTGGATCATGGACGTGGATATCGAGGAAGGCGAAGCCCTGGTGGAATTCGACGGCCGGGAGGTCACCTATGAGCTGACTGAAATGGACGAACTGACCCTGGCCTATGCCGTAAGCGTGCACAAGTCCCAGGGCAGTGAATATCCGGCCGTGGTCATGCCCCTGCTGCTCCAGCACTTCATGCTTTTGCAGCGCAACCTGATCTACACCGGCCTGACCCGGGCCAGACGCCTGGCCGTGCTCTTGGGCAGCAAAAAAGCGTTGCACATCGGCCTCAAAAACGCCAAGGCCCGAACCCGCTACACCAACCTGGCGCACAGGCTGATGGAGATCATGAACAGCTGAAAACCAGGCGCCGATCGACGCTGTTGCGCGCCGCCGAACATGTCTGTCTCAGGGGCTTGCGCTCCAAAACCAGGTCAGCTCGTGCTTGTTGTGGTGCAAATGCAGAAGACGCGATCCGGCAATGGCCTGAAACGCCCGGACGATCTCCAGATCCGTTCGGCCCTGGAACTTGACGGTGCAGACCATGTTCGCGGCCGCGCCCGCATCCAGCCAGCGCCGCGCCAAAGCCAGCAGCCGTTCGGGATAGCAGATCACGTCGCAAAACAGCCAGTCCACCGGGCCGGCTTCGCCGGGTCGCAGGCCAAAGGCGCTGCCAAGGCGCTGTTCAACCCCCGGCAGCCGGGCCACGCCTGGCGCCAGGGGCGCCTTGTCCACGCTGATCACCCGTGCGCCCAGCCGCGCCAGAACCCAGGTCCATCCGCCGGGGCTGGCGCCCAGGTCCAGGCAGACCTGACCCGGCCCGGGCCGGGCTTGCAGCACGGTGAACAGCTCCCACAGCTTGAGATAGGCCCTGTTGGGCGGCCCGGTCTTGTCCTCCGAGAAAACGGGCCGGCCATGGGCAAAAGGGCTGGAGCAAGCAGGCGAGGCCAGCAGGGTCGTCTCGTCCAGCAGGGTCCAGGAGCCCAAGGCGGCGTTGGGCGGCGGCGCGCCAAAGACCAGCGGCTTCAGGGCCGGACCGGGCACGCGCTCCTGGATCAGTCTGGCCCGGCCGCGCCGCTTCAGATGTTCATCGTACAGGGTCCAGCGCGGACCAAGGGCCTTGAGCAGCCGGACCGCCTCGGATATGGAGGAAAAGGGGATGCACCGCGGATTGAGCCACACGTTTTGTGCCCAGGCCACGGGCCGAGGCGGCCCGGGGCATAGCGCCAGACGGCCCAGGGTGTGCACGCCGCAACCCAGCTCCTGCACCAGCTCGGGCAGAAATCCGTCCGGAGCAAGGTATGCCGTGCATATGTCGGGGGGTTTTTCGTCCATGACGCGGCAGATTCAAACAGTGTTTGCACCACGTTGTAAAAAAGGAATTGCACATGTCCACTCCAGCCTGCATCCTGACCATCGCCGGATCTGATTCCAGCGGCGGCGCGGGGATTCAAGCCGACCTGAAGACCATCACCGTGCTCGGCGGCTACGGGGCCTCGGTGCTCACCGCGATCACGGCCCAGAACACGCAGGGCGTGCACGGCATCGCCGCCCTGGAAGAGGATTTCGTCGCCCGGCAGCTGACCGTTGTTCTGGAGGATCTTCCCGTGGCCGCGGCCAAGACGGGCATGCTGTTTTCCGCTCCGCTGATCCGGACCCTGGCCCGAGTGCTTCGATCCGCGGACTTCCCGCTGGTCGTGGATCCCGTGTGCGTCAGCAAAAGCGGCCACAACCTTTTGCTGCCCGAGGCCGTGGAAACCTTGAAGAGCGATTTGCTGCCCCTGGCACAAGTCCTCACGCCCAACAAGCCGGAAGCGGAACTGCTGACCCAAACGGCCATTGCCGGCCCCGAGGATGTCCCCATTGTTTTGGACAAACTTTTCTCGCTCGGCCCCAAGGCCGTCCTGCTCAAGGGAGGGCATTTTTCGGGCGAGATGCTTACGGACTGGCTGGCCTTCAGAAACGGACGGGTCCGAGCCTTCACCCATCCGCGGCTGGTTTCCACGCACACCCACGGTACGGGCTGCACATTGTCCGCGGCCATTGCCACGGGCCTGGGGCAGGGGCTGCCCCTGGAAGAGGCCACGGACCGGGCCATCACCTACCTGCACGAGGCCATTGCCGCGGCCTTTCCCATGGGCCGCGGCGTGGGGCCGGTCAACCATCTGCATCCCTGGCAGAAGCACGGTTGAAAAACCATGGCCTGGCCTGGGGAGCATCAGGGGTTTGTCCAAAACGGGCTAGGCTTTGATTGATTGATACGTGAGAGTTTGAACTTTTTGCAGCGACGCAGCAATTGGGAGTTTTTCAACGGATTGCCGGGTCATGCTCCCCTTTTGTCAGACATCCAGGGTGTCGTACACCTCGCGCAGAATCTCGCGCCCGCCCCGGTCCAGAACCGCCCGGGCCACTTGCCGTCCCAAGGCCTGGGCATCCCTGGTCTTGGCCGAGGCCTCCTCCACGATCACGTTCCGGCCGTCCACGTCCGCCACCAGTCCGCGCAGGTTAACGCGGCCCGCGTCGTTGATCCTGGCCAGGGCCGCGATGGGCACCTGGCACCCGCCCTCCAGGGCGGCCAAAAACGACCGCTCGGCCTGAACGCAGCACCTGGTTTCCAAATCATCGAGAAACCCGAGCATTTCCGCCAATTCCGGGCGATCCTCGGCATACTCCAGGCCCAAGGCCCCTTGGCCCACGGCCGGCAGAAAGGCCGGCGGAGCAAGTTCGATCACCTGGGGCACCCGCAGCCCCAACCGGATCATGCCGGCCTGGGCCACGACAATGGCGTCGTAGTCGCCGCTCAAGAGCTTGCTCACCCTGGTGTCCAGGTTGCCGCGCAACATCATGATCTTCAAATCCGGGCGCAGGGCCAGAAGCTGACAACGCCGGCGCAGGCTGCTCGTGCCGACCCTGGCGCCCCGGGGCAGGCTTTGCAGATCCGGGAAATCCATGGTCAAGAGGACGTCCAGGCAACTTTCCCGGCGGGGTATCACTCCCAGGGTCAAGCCGGGCGGCAGTTCCGCCGGCACGTCCTTCATGCTGTGCACGGCCAGATCAGCCCGGCCGTCCAGCAAGGCTTCTTCGATCTCCTTCACGAAAAGGCCCTTGCCGCCCACTTTGGCCAAGGGCACATCCACAATCTTGTCGCCCTTGGTCTTGATCAACAAAAGCTGCACGGCCAGGCCCGGATAGCGATCCACAAGCCTGTCCCGGATGTGCTCGGCCTGCCACAGGGCCAGCTTGCTGCCCCGGGTCGCGATGGTGACTGTCTTGAGCATGA
Source organism: Desulfonatronum sp. (assembly GCA_011049455.1). Taxonomy (GTDB): domain Bacteria; phylum Desulfobacterota; class Desulfovibrionia; order Desulfovibrionales; family Desulfonatronaceae; genus Desulfonatronum. The sequence continues at coordinate 34,812 of DSBL01000130.1, forward strand.
ACACCGCCTCGGTTAATGGCAACCGGCGCAACTGGACGCCGTACACCCGGAGCAGGACGAGCCCGAGCCGGCGCTGGCAGCCGTGCCCAGGGGATCCGACGCTCCGCCGCTTTTATGGCGGCAGCGCGAGATCAACTTTTCGGTTTTTTCCGACCGGCAGTGGGGGCACCGCGCCTTGTTCCCGCCAAAGACCAGCTCCTCGAAATCCTTGCCGCACTCCGTACAATGATATTCAAAAATGGGCATGACAACTCCTTACCTTGATGTCGCTTCAAACAGAAAAAAATCCGTGAGCAGACACAGCAGATGCCCCACGGTTATATGCACTTCCTGGATCACCGGCGTGAATGCGGACGGCACGGCCAGCAGATGATCGCACAGGCCGGCCATGGCGCCGCCGCCCTGACCGGTCATGCCGATACTCACCATGCCGGCCTCGCGCGCGGCCTGCAGCGCCGCGAGAATGTTGGGGCTGTTGCCCGAGGTGGACAGAGCCACGAGCACGTCCCCCGGTTTGGCCAGGGCCTGGATTTGCTTGGCAAAAACCAGATCAAAGCCGAAATCGTTGCCCACGGCCGTCAAAATGGACGTATCCGTAGTCAGGGCCATGGCCGGCAAGGGACGCCGGTCCAGCAGGAAGCGGTTCACGAATTCCGCCGCCAAGTGTTGGGCGTCCGCCGCGCTGCCGCCGTTGCCGCACAGCAGCACCTTTTGGTCCCGCTTGAGGCAGTCGGCCAGGACCATGGCCAGACGCACCACGTCCTGCTCGTGATGGGCAAAAAAGGTCCGCCGCAGCTCGTCGCCCTGGCCGACATACTCGCGCAGCCTGTTTAGGGCCGCTGGGGACGTGTTCACACGGAACTGGTTCATGGTCTGAAAATCATTTTGTTTTTGTTCACCCGCAAGAAAGACCGCGCGTTTGCCGCTGATCCGGTCGCAACAGGGCATGCCCGGTCACCCCGTTTCGGCCCGGCAGCCATCCATGCGCTTATCCCAAAAAACCTGCTCCAGGCTCACAAGGACCCGGTTTTGGGTGCATTGGAGTCGAAAATCTCGTCAACATCAAAAATACCGCCAACATCCCCCTTGGTCCGGGGGGGCTTGTCATTCCCGGGCTGAAAAGAAATCTCCTAAGCGCTTCGGGCGATGTCCCTGGCCTTTTGCCGGGCCATGGCCGCTTCGCGCTCCCAACCTCCCAAATCCAGGCTTTGCGCGGCAAGCAGGAACATCCGTTCCGGATGATCCCCATACAGGACGTTGATCAAGGCGTCGTAATCCCGGGCAAAAACCTTACGCACCAACGCATTGCGGTCATAGAGAAACCGGGCCAGCAGGGTATTGTCCTTGTGCCTGGGCAGATACTCCAGAAACAGACGGCAGCAGGCGGCCATGATGAAACGGATCCTGGTTATTTCCCGGCGCATGCTTTCCCTGGTCTGGGCCACCACGGCGCCCAGCTCCTGCAGAAGCTGCCGACCGAAAGCTCCGCGGACCTCGTCGCTGATGCAACGAAAACGCTCCCCGTAACTATGCTGTTGATAGGCGTCTTCCTTGAGCTTCATGGTTTCATGAAAAATATAGCCCAGACACCAGTCCAGCAACTGTCCGTAAAAAATACTCGAACTCTTGGAGCGGAAAAGATGGTGCGAGGTGTCCTTCAATCGCCAGAGCAGGCCCTTGTTCATCTCAACCCCCAAAATGTCGCGCAGGACCTCGAAATCGACCCGTTCTTCGCGGTCAAAAACCAGGAACTGCCGCTCCAAAAGCTGCTGCACCGTGCAGAAATCACGCAGGATATCGCGTACGAATTCATGCCGTTTGGAATGGATCCAGGCCTGGAACATACAATGCTGCTCTTATTCTCGTGAAGCGTTGAAAGATATGAATCGCGTGCTCGCGGTTGTTGACCAGCCCCTGACAAGTGCGGTAAAGCGTTACGTTGCCGTACGAAACATGCATTAACCTCAAGTCTTCAAAAAATCAAAACACCATGCCAGACAAATTTTTCAGCCTGTTGAGAACGTTGATCCTGTTGCTGCTCGGGGCCGCATTTGTTTTGCCAATGCCGGCAACGGCTCAGGAAGCTCCTTTGAACTTTGCCCTGGGCCAAGCCGTGCAGCGGGCCCTGCTGGCCAATCCGCAGATCGCGGCCCTCCGGGCTCAGATCCATGGCGCAGAATTCGGGGAAAAATCGGCCAGGGCCGCCTTTGGACCGGCACTCTCCGCAAATTACGGAATGGCCTACGACAACAAGCCGGTTTCCGGAGGGGACAAGGAAACCTGGACGTTGAACATCAATCTCAGCCAGCCCCTGTTTACGGGCTGGCGCCTGCTCAGCACGCATCAACGGGCCCGGCTCGTCCGTGAGCAGGCGGAAACCCTGTTGTCCGCCAAGGAACTGGAACTGATTCAGACCGTCCAGGAGCAATTCCTGCACCTGCTCAAGGCCCGGGAAAACGTGCGCAGTGCGCAGGACTCGGTGACCCGTCTTCGATCCCAGCTCCAGCGCGCCCAGGCGTTTTTCGACGTGGGCTTGTCCCCCAAGGTGGACGTGCTCTCGGCCGAGGTCGAGCTGGCCACGGCGGACCAGGTTCTTCTCGTGGCCGAAAACACCGTGCAAACACAGATTGCCAGGCTGAACACCCTGCTGGACCTGGATCTGGAAGCCCCGGCGGAATATGTGGGGGAATTGGCCTATCTTCCCTATGATCCGGACCTGCGGGACTGCCTGGACCGCGCCTTTGCCCAGCGGCCCGACATCTTTCTGGCCTTGAAGGCCGAGGAAATCGCAGACAAGGAATCCGAAATCACGGCCAGCGATTTCTATCCCCAGGTCAGCGCGGACCTGGACTACTACCGCAGGGGCAATGATCCCGGGGTCTCCGGCGACGGTTCCCGGCCGGATCCCTGGTGGACCGTCGGGGTGCGCATGAACTGGAGCGTCTTTGAATGGGGCAGAACCCGCTACGCCTATGAACAGACCCGGCAGAACCTGCTCAGACTGCGCGAGGAATCCGCCAACCTGCGCCTGGAAGTGTCCTTTGCCGTGAAGTCCCTGCACCTCAAGCTGCGGGAAGCCTCGGCGCGCATCGCCGTGGCCCGCAAGGCCGTGGACGAAGCCCGCGAGGGTTTCCGCATCGCCCAGGCCCGCTACCAGGCCCAGGTGGGCACCAATACCGACGTGCTGGACGCCCAGGCCCGGCTGACCCGCAGCGAGGCCGGCCTGACCGAGGCCATGGCCGACTACCAGTTGGCCCTGGCCAGCCTGTTCGCCGCCATGGGCGAACAGAATCCCGGGCTGCTGGTGCCGTAGCCGCGTTCACCGCCATCGCCCGACTTCATAGACCCGCGCCCAGAGCAGCCCCAGATACTCGTAGACGGCGCGTTCCGTGCGGCGCAAGGCCGCGGCGGAGGGGAAATAGTCGCCCGGATGCGCGGCCTTGCTGTCCTTGACCAGATAGTCCGCAGGCGCGGCCACGGGGTGCATCCCCGCGGCCTGGAAAAGAAGCATGGCCCGGGGCATGTGCGAAGCCGAGGTGACCAGCACGAACCGCTCCTGCCCGAGAAGCTTTTTGAGCGCCGCCGCTTCCTCGGCCGTGTCCCTGGCCTCATCCAGGATCACGATCCGCTGTTCGTCCACTCCCAGACTGGCCGCGGCCAGGGCCATGACCCGGGCGTGGGGCACGGGATCGAACACCGCGCCCCCGGTGAAGATCAGCCGGCTGTCCGCCAGTTGCCGATGCAGCCGGATGCCTTCGACCATCCTGGCCAATGAGGAATCCGAAAGCCTCCCCGCGTCCGGCAGCCTGGCATCGGAATTGTGTCCTCCGCCCAGGACCGCCACATGACGCGCTCCCGCCGCATTTTGGGCATCCAGCAACGGCGGGTGCCTGTTCTCCAACGGGGCCAGCAGCCTGTCCGCCACCGGGGCCCAGGCCGAGCCCAGGGCGATGAATACGCCCATGACCAGCAAGACCTTGGCCGCCATCTGTCTGCGCGACGTAAACAGGACCATGAGCCCGGCCATGAACAACATCCCGGCAATGCTCAGGGGCATGCTCAACAGCGCGATGATCTTCTTGAACACAAACAACACTGGAATTACCCTCTTCTCAACCAGGGCTCCGTCAAGGTCCTCTCTCCCCTGTTTTTGTATCTTCAACGCATTGGTTTTGCCCTGCGCAGGCAGCAAGGGAGTTTGCACCGGGAGGGAAACATGTCCAGGTCGGCCCTCCACTGGCAGCGTTGAAACCCTTGCCAACGACTTTGACCGGACCTTGTGTTCTCAACAATCGCCCCTTGACTCCCCGGGAATCTGAACTATTTCTTGGGCTGTTCGGCTGTTCCATCATATTTTGCGACCTCGCCAAGCTTCCACCGGAGAAAGCCAATGCCCATCTTTGAATATTCCTGTCCCGCATGCGGTCACATCTTCGAGGAACTGACCAGCGCATCTGACCAGTCCCCCAAAACGTGCCCTTGCTGCGCTTTTCCCAAGGCCGTCAAAATCCTGTCCGCCACGCGCATGGGCGCGTCAGGCAACTCCTCTCCGGCGTTTGCCCGGGCAGCAGCCTCGACACCGGGGTGCGCACCGCGCAACGGTTTTTCCTGAGCGGGCTGATCCGGCTTCAGGATGAAGCCGATTCAGTAAGCCATGTGTCCAGGCCGCACCTGCGACAATCCAAACAGGCAAACCCCGGCTGTCCTGCGACATGCTCCCAGGGGCAGGGCGGGGTCGTCCGCCGCGTTTTGACCCTTTCCCATTCTTTCCAGAGATGGTTCCGGTCCACGCCCAGGGAGATCACCTCCCAGGGAAAGGCCTCGTCTTTTCCCCGCTCCCGGTCCAGGTACCAGGCCGGATCCTTTGACCAATCCCGCAAAGCCGCGGCCCAGGACTCCTGATCCCGTCCATGTTGCTGCGCCGCGAGGCTGATCAACCCGTGCGTTTCGGTGTCTCCCCGGGCCAAAAGCCCCTGGAGCCGGGCCAAACGGGGGGAATCCGAACGGACCTGCATCCCGGAAACATGCCTGGCCGTCCGGCGCACCTGGACAATGCGCTCTCGAAGCGTCCGCTCTCCGGCCATGGCCGCCCATTGCAGCGGGGTCCAGGGCTTGGGCACAAGACAGCCCAGGCTCAGGGTAATCAACTCCAAGCCGCGCCGGCTTCCGCTTCTGCCGGCCTTTCTGGCCCGGTCCAGCTCCTGCAGCAGCGGTCCCAACTCTTGCCAATCCTCGTCCGTTTCGCCCGGACAGCCCGCCAGCAGGTAGATTTTGAGATGATTGAAGCCCTTGGCCGCGAGACGCTCCACCGTGCGCAGCAACGCGTCCACGCGGACCTGCTTGTTCATGGAGCTGCGCAGGCCTTTGCTGACGCCCTCCAGGGCCAGGGTCACGGTCCGGATGCCCAGGGTGCGCAGGGTGTCCAGCAGTTCCTCGGTCAAGCCCTCGGCACGCAGGGATGACAGGGAAACATCCACGTTTTGTCCATGCAGCCATTCCAGAAAAAGCCGCAAGTCCGGCCAGTCCGTCAAGGCCGTTCCCACCAGGCCGACCTTGCGCGGCTTGGTGCGCAGCACCGCCTCTTGCAGCGCCTCCACGGGCGCCTGGCGATGGGGCCGGTACATATATCCGGCCGCGCAAAAACGGCATCCGTGCGGACACCCCCTGTTCACCTCCAGAAGCAGGCTGTCCCGGAACACCGCATCCGGGGAGACGAAACAGGAGACTGCGGGAAAAATCAGGCCGCCGGCATGGGCGCCCCCGCGCGTGTCCACCGCGCGCCGCACCGGCACGGCGCTCCGGCCGGGAACAAACACCCCGGGCATGGCCGCCACCGCGTCCAGGGCCTGGAATCGGGTCCCGTTGCGGATGTAGATGTCCGCCAGGATTTCCACGCATTCGCGCAGACCGGCCTCGGCTTCGCCCACCCAGAACAGATCCACGACGGGAATGATCGGGGCTGGATTGAGAAACGCCAGCGCCCCTCCGGCCATGACCAGTGGCCAAAAGGGGCGCTGGGATGCCGCGGGCTGGATCCCCGCGGCGAGGAGAACGCGATAGAGGTGGAGAAAATCGAATTCATAGGCCAGACTGAAGGCCACCAGGCCGAAAGCGTCCAGGCCTCGCTTGCCGCCCGACCGCAGGATTCTGGAGCAATCCGGATCCCAGAACACAGGCTCCACGGCCACGGACGGAGCATTACTCACTATGTGGTATACCGCCTGCCAGCCCAGACTGGAATAGGCCAAGGCAGGCTTTTGGGGGAACACCAGGGCCATGGGCAAGCGCCCACCCCATTCCATGTCCGCGACGGGAATCGGCTTGGGGTCGTGTCGCCTGCGCTTCATGTCCGTCCTTGATCGGCCTGGTCCGGGTGCAACCCCCTCGTCAAAGACCGCGGCGCGTCCTTACAACAACCATCCTGTGCAACAGCATTTCCGCAGCCCGCCGCAAACCCGCAGCCCTGCCTAATCCGCCTGCTTGCGGAGAAATGATGGAATCTCGAATTCCTCTTCGTCAAAAATAAAATCCTCGCCTCCGCCCGCCGCGGCCTTGAGCGCCTTGTTCGGGGCCTGATTCGGCAGGCCCTGGTCGAATTTTCCGCCCTTGCGCAGATACGCGGGGATGCTTCTATCTTCTCCATGATAGGGAACATGCGGCCTGCGGCCGGCCGAGGCGGACGAAGAACCGCCCATGGCCGCGCCGCGCACCCCCAGGTCCATGACCCTGTTCCCCTCCTCGCTGCGCACGGCATTGCCCGCTGTCTCGCCGATGCCCGTGGCGATCACCGTGATGCGCATCTCGTCCCCGGCTTCCTCGTCGAACACCGTGCCGAAAAAGATCTTGGCGTCCTCGTGCGCGGCCTCGGAAATAATGCTGGCGGCCTCGCTGACCTCGTCAATGGTCATGTCCGGCGTGCAGGTGATGTTCAACAAAACGCCCTTGGCGCCGTCAATGCTCACGTCCTCCAGCAGCGGACTGTTGATGGCCTTCAAGGCGGCCTCTCTGGCCCGGCCCTCGCCCTTGGCAATGCCCGTGCCCATCATGGCCAGTCCCATTTCCGACATCACGGCCTTGACGTCCGCGAAATCCAGGTTGATCAGGCCGGGCACCATGATCAAGTCGGAAATGCCCTTGACCGCGTAATACAGAACCTCGTCGGCTTTTTTGAGCATCTCCAGAAACGCCGCCTTTTTGGAGGCCAGGGACAGCAGCCGGTCGTTGGGGATGGTGATGATCGTGTCCACCACCTCGGCCAGGGCCGCGGCTCCCTTTTCCGCCTGCAGCAGGCGCTTTTTCCCCTCAAAATAAAACGGCTTGGAAACCACGGCCACTGTCAGCGCCCCCATTTCCCTGGCCACCTGGGCGATCACCGGCGCGGCGCCGGTGCCTGTCCCGCCGCCCATGCCCGCGGTCACGAAGACCATGTCCGCCGGAGCAAGCATCTTGCGGATCGCATCCACGCTTTCCAGGGCCGCGTCCCGCCCGATGTCGGGATTGGCGCCCGCGCCCAATCCCTTGGTCAACTTCACGCCCAGCTGGATCTTGTGTTCGGCCTTGGATCTGTTCAGGGCCTGCAGGTCCGTGTTGGCCGTGATGAACGTGACCCCCTTGAGCGATGAACAGATCATGTTATTCACCGCATTGCCTCCACCGCCGCCGATGCCGACCACCTTGATCAGGGCGTTGCTTTCGTTTTCCAGTTCCATGAATTCCATGTTCTCCTCCTCGCGCATTGCGTGTTTTTCCAGCGTCCTCACGCTTTTTCAGTCCACCTCAGGAAATATCCGAAAACCATTTGCGCATTCTGGTCAGAATGCGGTTAAAAATGTGCGCGTCCCTGATCCGGAAGCGTTGATCCAACCCTTCCTTGCGCGCTCCATACATCAAAAGCCCCACTGCCGTGGAAAACATGGGGCTCATCACCACGTCCTTCAATCCGCCCACCTCCCTGGGATAGCCCACGCGGGCGGGCAGATTGAAAATTTGCTCCCCCAGCTCGGTTATGCCGTCCAAAAGAGCCGTGCCTCCGGTGAACACCACGCCCGCGCCGACCATGCTCCGACACCCGGACTGGGCCAGATCCTGCTCCACCAGGGCCAAAATTTCCTCCACCCGCGGTTCGCAAATCTCCGCCAGCACGCGCCGGGAAACCCGCCGGGGATCGCGGCCCCCCACACTGGGGACCTCGATGATTTCATCCTTTTGCACGATGTCGGTCAAAGCGCAGCCGTATTTGATCTTGATCTTTTCCGCGGCCAGCATGGGCGTGCGCAAGCCAAAGGCAATGTCATTGGTCAGGTTGCTGCCGCCCAGGGCCAGCACCGAGGTGTATTTGATGGAATTGTTCGCGAAGATGGCCACATCCGTGGTGCCCCCGCCCAGATCCACCAGGGCCACGCCGATTTCCCGCTCCTCCGGCGTGAGCACGGCCTCGGCCGAGGCCAGGGATTCCAGCACGATGTCGGCCACGTCCAGCCCGGCCCGATGGCAGGATCGAATGATGTTCTGCGCGCTGCTCACCGCGCCGGTGACAATGTGCACCTTCACCTCCAGACGCACCCCGGCCATGCCGATGGGGTCGGCGATGCCGCCCTGCTCGTCCACGATGAACTCCTGGGGCAGGATGTGAATCACCTCCCGGTCCAGAGGAATGGCCACGGCCTTGGCCGCATCCAAAACCCGCTCCACATCCCTGGGACCGACTTCCCCGCCCTTGACCGCGATCACCCCGTGGCTGTTGAACCCCTTGATGTGGCTCCCGGCAATGCCGGCATAGACGGATCGGATCTCGCACCCGGCCATCAACTCCGCCTCTTCCAAGGCCTTTTTGATGCATTGCACGGTCTGCTCAATATTCACCACCACGCCCTTGCGCAGTCCCGAGGACGGACAGGTGCCGATGCCCACCACGTCCACGCCGTTGGGAGTGGCCTCGCCCACCACGGTGCAGATCTTGGTGGTGCCGATATCCAGGCCGACAATGAGTTCTGATTTGCCAGATGCTTTTTTCGTCACCCTGTTTTCTCCTCGCTGTGTTCCAAACTACCTGTTGATGCGGTCCTTCACCTGCAATCCGTTCAAAAAAACCGCCCACAAGGCGTGATACCCTGGCACGACTGCAGGGTCCGTCCTCACGCGCGGGGAGGGGCAATCTTGGGGCGCAAGAAAGCCGTCTTTCATCGGCTTGCCCTGGCCTGCACCCAGACCTTGCCGGACATGATCGCCATGCGCCCGACCAGATCCAATTCCCCCCGGGTCCGCAAATCCTGCCAGACCCAATTCAAAAGCCGGCCGTGCTCCCGCCAGACGCTGAGGTCCATGTCCACCTCCATGCCCCGATCTTCCAGGTAGACGCGCACGATGTTCGCTTCTTCCACCTTGAGCCAGGCAATCTCTGAAAACCCGAAGGGATACTCCATGCGTTCCACCGCGTGCATCCACTGCTGCAGGACCTCGGTATCCGGCTGGGCCTCCTCCTCGACGATCAGGGCGGGCAGGGAAACAAACCGGCCCAATTCCACCGGGACAATGGGCCTGCCGAAACGGTCCGCGTAAAAGAGCACACCGCTTTGTTGAATCCAGAAAAACGGTTCCCGCTCCACGACCTGAATGCTCACCCCGTGCGGGAGGATCCGGCGCACGGTGGCGCTCTCCACCCAGGGACTCCTGAGCAGCCTGGCGTTGATCTCCCCCAAATTGACTTCCAGAATGCTCTCGCCAATGGCGATGCCGCTGAGGTGCAGCAGTTCGGCGTTGGACAACTGCCTGTTTCCGGTGATCTCCACGTTGCTCACCGCGAAATGCTCCGCCGCGGTCAAGGCCCGATAAACGTGAACCATGCCCAGGCTGACAGCTCCCAGAAGAATCAGAACCAGCACAATGCAGACGGCCCAAGCCAGAATTTTGCCCGCATGGACGAAAGCGCCGACCATGCCCGCTTTTGAGGATTTCGCCGCACCCTGGACGCGTTGTCTCGAGGCCTGCTTGCCGGCCGCGGGTGTGAACAGCGGCCAGAATTTCCGAACCCGCTTGTTGGCCTTGCTTTTCCCAACGCCAAGCCAGCCCCCCGGCTTAACCCTGATTTCAGCGATGCTCACGAAACCACCTTGACTTCGGTTTCCAGGCGCAGTCCAAAAATATCCGCGACCCGCTGCCTGGCCAGATCCAGCAATTCCAGGGCGTGTTCGGACCTGCCGCCTCCCAGATTCACTAAAAAGTTGGCGTGATGCTCGGAAAAAATCATGTTGCCCAGCCGACGGCCCCGCAATCCGGCCTGCTCAAGCAGTCGGCCGGCAGGCTGCCCGGAAGCGGGATTCTTGAACACGCATCCTGCCGAGGCCATGGTCACGGGCTGACTGGCTTTTTTTTGCATGTAGAACCGGCGCATCCCGGCCTGAACCACATTTCTCGGAGCACGCTGCAAACGAAGTTCAGCGCCGAGCATCAGCACGGGCCGGCCCTCCACCTTGGCATCCAGGAACCGGTAGCCCGCGCGCCATTGTCCCGGTTCGCGCCAGATTGCGCCCTGGGCCGCGGTCCAGACCAAAATCCGGTCCAGGACCTGCGCCATGTCCACGCCATAGGATCCCGCGTTCATGGCCACGGCCCCGCCCAGGGATCCGGGGATTCCGGTCAATGCTTCGAGACCGGAAAGGCCCCGGCTGCACAGCCAGCCCAGCAGGCGCGGCAGACGCATCCCCGCGGAGGCGAAGACAACGGCCGCATCCCTGGTGTCATGCACTATTCGGGGCTGATCCGGCAGGGCAATGCGCACCAGGACCACGGGAAGATCCCGGTCGGCGGCCAGAATGTTGCTCCCCTCGCCCAGAACCAAGGCCTCGCCTCCCAGCCTGCGCAGCTGCTCGCCCAACGCATCCAGATCTCTCTCATGCTCCACAACCACCTCGGCCAAAGCCCTTCCGCCGAGCTTCAAGGTCGTCCTGTGCCTTAAAAGCGGACCGGGGCCGATCATCATGTCCCCTCCAGAAAGGCCTGTCCCGCCTGCCAGACATTGCCCGCGCCCATGGTCAAAAAGACGTCTCCGGGCCGCAGGATTTGCGGCAGGGCGGCCTTGACCGCGTCCATGTCCGGAAGAAAATCCACGCTGGTCCTGCTCACCTGCCGGATCCCCTGGGCCAGGCTCTGACCGCTGATCCCGGGCAACGGCGCTTCCGAGGCCGGGTAGATTTCCAGCAAAAGCAGCCGGTCGACCCCTTCGAAGGCCTTGCAAAAATCCCCGAACAGCGCTTTGGTCCTGGAGAACCGATGCGGTTGAAACAAGACCACGAGCCGCTTTTCAGGATAAACCTCCCGGGCTGTTTCCAGGGTGGCCATGATTTCCCTGGGGTGGTGCCCGTAATCATCCACCACCAGCACGCCGTCGCGCTGGCCCTTGATTTCAAAACGCCGCCCCACGCCGCCGAACTGATCCAGAGCGCGCAGCACCGTGTCCTGGGGCAGGCCGACCTCCATGGCCACACCCACGGCTCCCAGCGCGTTGAGCACATTGTGCCGGCCGGGCTGGGCCAGATTGACCTCGGCCCAGAACCGGCCGCGCCAAAAAATCTGAAAATGGTTCCCCGGCCGCTTTGGAAGCAGGACCCCGCGCAGGTCGTTGCCCTCCCCAAAGCCGTAGGTGACCACCGGTCGGCGTACCAGGGGCAGGACGTCTTGAACCCCGGGGTCGTCTCCGCAAACCACGTTCAGTCCGTAAAAAGGCGCGTTGTTCATGAACTGCGCAAAGGCCTGCTTGATGGCCTCCAGGTCCGGGTAGTGATCCAGGTGATCCGCGTCGATGTTCGTGACCACGCTGATGATCGGGAACAGACAGAGAAAGGATCCGTCGGACTCGTCGGCCTCGGCGATGAGGTATTCCCCCTGGCCCAGCAAGGCGTTGGATCCGAAAATTTTCAGCCTCCCGCCGATGATCACCGTGGGATCAAGCCCGGCCTCCATGAAAATGGTCGCCAGCAGCGAGGTGGTCGTGGTCTTGCCGTGGGTGCCGGCCACGGCGATCCCGGTGCGCAGCCGCATCAGTTCGGCCAGCATTTCCGCCCGAGGGATAATGGCAATGCCCCGCTCCCGGGCCTCCAGCACCTCCGGATTGTCCTCGCGCACGGCCGAGGACTTGACCAGCACCTGGGCGTTGCCCAGGCTGCCCCGGTGGTGCCCCACATGGATCAGGGCCCCCAGTTCACGCAGCCGGTCCAGAACCGGTCCCGTGGCCAGATCCGATCCGGTCACTTCGTATCCCAGATTGAGCAGGACCTCGGCGATTCCGCTCATGCCCGAGCCGCCGATGCCGACCATATGAATGGATTTGATCTTGGACTTCATGATTTTTGGGTATGGTCTTGGATTCAACGCTTCCCTGGCCTAATTATTTGCATTTTTTCGGGATGCGCCGGCGCCTGTCGTTGCCAGGGCCTCCAGCTCCCGAACCACGTCCTCGGCCGCTTGCGGCCTGCCCAGTTCCGCCGCCGCCCGGCCCATGGTCCGCAGTTTGCCCGGAATATCCAAAAGATCCTTGATCACGGCCCAAAGCTGCACCTGGACCAGATAGCTCTCCACCAGGACCAGGGCTGCGCCGGCCTGTTCCAGATGCCTGGCGTTGAGCATCTGGTGGTTGTGCGTGGCATGCGGAAAGGGAATCAGCACGCTGGGCTTGCCCACGGCCGTCAACTCCGCCAGGGTGGTCGCACCGGCCCGGCAGACCACCACATCGGCCCAGCCATAGGCTTGGGCCATGTCTTCGATAAAGGGCTCCACCTTGGCATCCACGGCCTTGGCTTCCTGATACGCGGCCAGGACCCGCTGCCAGTCGGCGGAACCGGTCTGATGCCACAGGGAAATATTCTGTTCTGTGAATCCTTCCAGGGATTCGATCACGGTCTGATTCACGGCCTTGGCCCCCTGGCTGCCGCCCAGGACCAAAACGTTGCGCCGCGGACTTGCCTCGGCGGATCGATTCTCCCGCAATTCCCGGATCGCCCGGCGCAGGGGGTTCCCCGTGACCACGACCTTGCCCGGATCAAACAGGCAATGGTCGTCGGGCAGGGACAGGAACACCTTTTTCGCCACCTTGCCCAGGAGACGATTGGTCGCTCCGGGAAGCCGGTTCTGTTCATGAATGGCCGTGGGAATGCGCATCATCCAGGCCGCCAGAACCAGAGGAAACCCCGCGTATCCGCCGAAGCCCAGGACGACCTCGGGCTTGAAGGAACGCAGCAGCCGCCAGGATTGCCAGAGGCTGCGCGGCAGCCAGCCCATGATCCCCAGGGCTCGCCAGCCCCGGCCCAAAACGCCGGACACGGGCAGACCGACAAAAGGCAGACCGGCCTTGACCGCCAGCTCCCCCTCCCTGCCGCGCCGGCCCCCCACGAACATTACCCGAACCCGGGGGAAACGCGCCAGGATCTCCTCGGCCACGGCCAAGGCCGGGAAAATATGGCCGCCGGTGCCGCCGGTGGTGAGCATGATCCTGTTCATGGGCCCACCCTCCCCCGGGAGAGGTTGAGCAGGACGCCGATGCAAAACAAGGACATGATCAGGCTGGATCCGCCATAGCTGAGAAACGGCATGGGCACGCCCTTGGGCGGCACCGTGCCCAGCACCACGGCCATGTTCAAAATCGCTCCCAAGGCCAGGATGAGCACCATGCCGAATCCCACAAATCGTTCCTGCAGATCCTGCTGTTGCAAGGCAATGCGCACGCCGCGCCAAAGCAGCAGCCCCAGGACCGCGAAAACAAGGGACAGCCCCAAAAATCCAAGTTCTTCGCCGACAACGGCCAAAATGAAATCCGTATGCGCTGCAGGCAAAAAGAACAGTTTTTGCTTGCCTGAACCGAGTCCGGCCCCCAGCCATCCCCCGCTGCCCAGGGCGTACAGGGACTGAACCAGCTGATAGCCCATATCCTGGGCGTCCTGGAACGGATCGAGAAAGGCGAACCATCGGCGGAACCGGTACGGCGAACTGAGCACCAGATAGGCCCCGGCCATGAGCGCCAGAAACGAAGTGGTGGCCAAATAGACGATCCTGGTTCCCCCCACAAGACTGATGCAGAACAGCAGCAGCAGCAGGGATGCGGCTCCGCCGAAATCCGGCTGGGCCAGCAGCAGGACGCATAACAATCCGGTGATGCACAGCGGAGGCAGAAATCCCACGTGAAAGGACTTGATCAACTCCTGCTTGCGACTGAAAAACGACGCCAAATATAAAACCAAAGCCACTTTGGCCACTTCCAGGGGCTGGACGTTCACCGGTCCCAGAGACAGCCAGCGCCGGGCCCCTCCGGCCTGGACCCCCAGGGGGGAAAAAATCGTCAGGGCCAGCAAACCGACAGCCGCCAGCAGCCAGACATACACCGGCCGCACATACCAGCTCCGGGGCAGAAAGGCGGCCAGGGTCATGACGCCGAGCCCCGCTGCCAAAAACAGGACATGCTTTTTGAAAAAGAAATACTTGTCCGCCCAGAATCGCTCGGCCATGATTCCGGTGGCGCTCAGGACCATGATCAGCCCCATGCCTGCGATCAGCAGGGTCAGGATCAGCAGCCAGAAATCCATGCCCGCGCGCGGGACGATCATTGCCTCATGGGCCGCGGCGTTACGCGTTGTCCCGGTCATGACCGCGCTCCGGCAGGTTTTGCATCTTTTTTTGAAAGGCCATTCCCCTCGCCTTGTAGTCCGTGAACAGATCAAAACTGGCCGTGGCCGGAGACAAGAGCATCACGTCGCCGAAGCGGGCCTCAGCCCACAAGCGGTCCATGCACTGCTCCAGGGTCGGTTCCCAGAAATGCGGAACCACGCCCGCCCAGGCCTGTTCAAACACCTCCCGGCCGGCCCCGAACAAACCGACCATACGCACCTTGCGGGCCAGCAACGGCGCCAGCCCTGCCAGGTCGCCGCCCTTGAACACCCCCCCGGCCAAGAGCAAAATCGGCCGCTCAACGGCCTCCAGGGCCGCGCCCAAGGCCTGCACCGTGGTCCCCTTGGAATCGTCCACAAAAAGCACGCCCTCGCGCTCGGCCACGGCCTGCAGTCTATGCGGCAGGGCCTGAAACTGGTTCAGCGCTTCCTGGGCCGCGGCTTGATCAAGGCCGAAAGGCTGGCAGGCCAAAAACGCGGCCTGGATGTTGGACCGGTTGTGTTGTCCAGGCAGACCCGGACAATGCAGCCGCGTGTCGGTTTGAAAATACACCCGTCTTGATCCGGCGGCCTTGAGGCCGTTTGTCAATCCGCGCAGCTCCTCGGGAAAAACGGCCGTGTCCCCCTCCAGCTGACGGGCGAACATGGACAGCTTGGCCCGCACGTACTCCTCCATGTCCGCGTGATAATCCAGATGGTTGGGACTGATGTTCAGCAGCACGCCCACCCGGGGCCGAAACGTCGGACTGTTCAGGAGCTGAAAGCTGCTGACCTCCAAAACCAGGATCTCCGCCTTGGGCCCCTCAAGTACATGGGCGGACAGGGGCGTGCCGATGTTCCCCCCCACGAAGACCCGTTGCCCCACGGCCCGGAGAAACAGGCCGATCAGCGTGGTCGTAGTGGTCTTGCCGCTGGTTCCGGTGACCGCGATGATCGGCTTTTGCACGCAGCGAAACGCCAGTTCCAATTCGGAAATGACTTTGTCCGGCTGCATTTGTCCAAGCCATGGCTCGAGATTGCGCCTGTTCACCCCCGGACTGAGGACCGCCAGGGACGCACCCGCGAATTGGCGCTGATCATGTTCCCCGGCAATCAGCTCCCATCCCCTGCCCGCGGCCAGGTCCCGGATGCGGGCCAATCCCTCGACATTGCGCTCCACCAGCCTGACCCGAGCGCCCAGACGCTCCAAAAGCCTGGCCGCGGCAACGCCGGACCGGCCGGCGCCGACCACCACGGCGGTTTCGCCGGGTCTCAACAGGGCCGGTCCGCGCCATATGATCTCGGATGCTTGCTGGAGCATGGTCTTGCCGTTTGTCCAACCCATGTTTTTCATCAACTGTTAGCGATCCAACGCTCAATTATGTTGCAGGTCCGGCCTGGTCATCTCAACTTCAATGCGCTCAGGGAAATCAAGGCCATGATGATCGAGAATATCCAGCACCTGACGATGATCTTGGATTCCGGCACCCCTTGAAGTTCAAAATGGTGATGCAAAGGGGCCATGCGAAAAATGCGCTTGCCGCCGGTCATCTTGAAATACCCCACCTGGAGGATCACCGAGAGGGTCTCCACCACGAACAGTCCGCCCACCAGAAGCAGCAGCAGTTCCTGCTTGGCCAGCACGGCGATAAATCCCAGCACGCCGCCCAAACTGAGACTGCCCACGTCGCCCATGAACACTTGGGCCGGATAGGCGTTGAACCACAAAAAACCCAGCCCGGCTCCGACCAGGGCGGCGCAGAATACGCTGACCTCCCCCACCCCGGGGACATAGGCCACCTGCAGATACTTGGCGATGTGCACATGTCCGGCCACGTAAACAAAAATTCCGAAGCAGGCCCCGGCCACGATCAGCGGTCCGATGGCCAGACCGTCCAGGCCGTCGGTCAGGTTCACGCCGTTGGACGAGCCGATCATCACCAGCACGGCAAAGGGGATATAGAACCAGAGCAGATCCGGCTGGAGCATCTTGATGAACGGAAAGTAGAGAATGGTGGAATACGCCGGCTGCAGCAGAAGCAGGGAGATGGCGCCCAGGGCCACCACGGTCTGGCCCAGCAGTTTTCCGCCGGCGCTGATGCCCTGGTTCTTTTTTTTGACCACCTTCAAAAAGTCATCCCAGAACCCCACCAGGCCGAATCCCACGAACACGAAAATGGTCAGCCACAAATAGACGTTGGTCAGATCCCCCCAGAGCAGCACGCTGGAAAGCAAGGAGACCGCGATCAGCAGCCCGCCCATGGTCGGAGTCCCGGCCTTGCCGTTATGGGTGGGCACATCCTCGCGGATATACTGTCCGCATTTGAGCCTGTTCAGCCAGGCGATGAATCTGGGGCCGAACACGATGGAAACCACCAGGGCCGTCAGCAGCGCGTACACGGACCGAAACGTGATGTACCGGAAGACATTGAAGACGATGAAATCGCTTCCCAAGGGGTAGAGCAGATGATAGATCATGGCGCCGTCTCCGTGCACAAGGCTTCAAGATAGGTTTCCATGGCTCCGCCCCGGGACCCCTTGAACAGAACCACGCCCGCGTCGGTCTGGACTTCCTTCCAGATCTCGCGCAGGGCTGCAGGGGACTTGAGGACCTGAAACCGTCCGCTCCAGGCCGCGTCGTTCAACCCGTCGAGCACATCTTGGGCATGTCGTCCATGGAACAGAACCGCCGCGCACCCCGTTCGGGCCAGGCGTCGCCCCAGTTCCCTGTGGCACTCGGCCGCTTTCCGCCCCAGTTCCAGCATGTCTCCCAGCACGCAGACCAGGGGCTTGTCCCCGGCCACTTCCCGGGCCCTGCGCAAGGCCGCGGCCATGGACAGGGGGTTGGCGTTGTAGGTGTCGTCGATGAACAGCCATTCGCCCCAATACCTGACCTGAAATCGCCCCTCAGGCGTGCATGCTCCGGAAAGCCCCTGGCTGATCATAAGGCCGTCGATGCCCAGCAGCGCCGCGGCGCCCGCCGCGGCCAGCGCGTTTTCCAAAAGCGGCGCGCCGGTCCTGGTCCAGCAGAGTTCCAGATGTCGGCCGTGCAGAACCAGTTCCATGCGCGTGCAACCGGATTCATCATCCGGCAGGCGGCGCCCGAAAAACTCGGCCTGCGCGTCCACCATGGAAAAGCCGTGCACTTCCGGCAGCAGTTCTTTGGCCGCCTGCCACAATTCCGCGCAATCCTGGTTGACCAAGGCCGCTCCGCCTTTGGACACGTGCGTAATCAGCGAGGCTTTGGCCCGGGCCACGCCCTGCACATCGCCCAAGGCCTCCAAGTGGGCCGGGCCGACATTGATCACCAGGGCCAGGTCCGGAACCAGGACCCGACCCAACGCCTCCATGTCCCCGGGGCGGCTGATGCCCGCCTCCATGACCCAGAACCCTTCCTGCCCCGTGCAGGACAACAGGGACAACGGCAGCCCGATCTGGTTGTTCCTGTTCAAATAATTTTTGCAGGTTGGCGCGGCCATGGAACAGATTTGGGCCAGCATTTCCTTGACCGTGGTCTTGCCCGCCGAGCCCGTGACGCCCACGACCCTGGCTCTGGTTTGCACCCTCCAGGCCCGACCCAGGGCGCCCAGGGCTTCCACCGTGTCCGGCACCACCAGGACCGGGGCCTGCGCCTCCACAGCGGGAAGACGACGCTTCGCCACAATGCCCGTCGCGCCGGCTTGCAGGGCCTGAAGGGCGAAATCATGCCCGTTGGCGCGGGATCCGGGCAGACAAAAAAACAGGTCGCCCATGCCGGCCGTGCGGCTGTCCATGGATGCTCCCGTGAACTCCACGTTTTCAGCGCGGCCGAAGACCACGGCGTCCATGGCCTCGGCGACATCGGCCAGATTCATGCGCATGACAGCAGGTCCCTGATCACCGTTGGATCGTGAAATTCTTTTTTGGTCTCGCCGATCTGCTGCGTGGTTTCGTGACCCTTGCCCGCCACCAACAGCGCATCCCCCGGCCGCATCAGCTCCAGGGCGAGGCCAATGGCGGTGCGGCGGTCAACTTCACGCAGGACCCTCGGACAACCCTTCAGGCCCGGCATGGCATCGTCCATGATCGCTTCCGGGTCTTCATGCCGGGGATTGTCAGAGGTGAGCACCACCACGTCGGACCAGCGGGCCACCGCCCGCCCCATCAAGGGACGCTTGGCCCTGTCCCGGTTTCCGCCGCAGCCGAACACCACGATCATCCTCTTGAAGTCAAGCGAGCGCAGGGCCCGCAGGACATTGTCCAGGGCGTCCGGGGTGTGGGCGTAGTCCACGAAAACATCCAATCCATGGCTGTTGGAAATCCGCTCCAGCCGTCCGGGCACGCCGGCAAAACCGCACAGCGCCCGCATATCCTTTGGACCGAGACCGAGGCACAGTCCCACGCCCTGCGCGGTCAGGAGATTGGCCGCATTGTGCCTGCCCACCAGAGGAGAATTCAGCTCCCAGGCCTGTTTGCCGTAACGCATGGACAGCCCCAGGCCGCGCCGGTCACAATGGGTGATTTCGGCCAGCAGGCAATCCCCAAAAGCACGCTTTTTCCTTTGCAGGCTGCAGCCCAGGCCGCCCCACCGGGTCAGCAGCCGCTGCCCGTAGGGATCATCCGCGTTGATCACCCGGAATCGCGGGCCGGCGATTCCGGGCGCGAACAACCCGGCCTTGGCCTGGAAATAGCGCTCCATGTCCTTGTGATAGTCCAGATGATCCTGGGTCACGTTGGTCAGAGCCGCCACCTCGAACCGCAGTCCCGCCGCGCGCTTTTGATCCAGGGCATGGGAAGACACCTCCATGCTGACCACGTCCACCCCGGAATCCCGCATCCGGGCCAGGATGGCGTGCAGGGTCCAGCAGTCCGGGGTGGTCATGCCGCTGTTTACCGCTCCATTGCTCCATTTGGCCCCGATGGTGCCGATCACGCCCACGTTGCGGCCGGCCGAGCACAGCAAATGCTCCACGAGATAACTGACCGTGGTTTTGCCGTTGGTCCCGGTGATGCCCACCAACAATGGACAGCGCAGGTCCGTTCCATGGTGGGCCGCGGCCAGCTCGCCCAGGGCTTCCCGGGGATCCGGCCGCTCCAGGAGCACGCCGCGGCTGTTTATCCGGATTCCTTGGCCCGCGCCGACCACGACAAACCCCGCCCCCCGGCTTACGGCCTCGGCAACATGCACGTTCCCGTCCGTTTGCGTCCCGGGCAGGGCCACGAACACTTCCCCCGGATGCACCTGTCCGGAATGGGAGCGGACCGCGAGGCCTTTGGCGACCATGGCCTTCAGTTCCTGCCAGGCGCGTTCCTGTTCCAGACCATGCATGCTGTTCATGTCGGCTCCAGCCAGAGCGTCACGTTGCGGTCCTGATCCGGCCAAGGGACTCCGGCTTCGGGCTCCTGCCGGGAAACCACGCCTCCCCTGCCTTGCACCGAGGGCATCACCCCGGCGGAGCGCAAACGTTCCACGGCTCGGCGCAGACTGAGACCAATCAGACTCGGAATCCCCTCCTGGTCCTCGCCGGCCGGTTCCTGATCCACCCTGTTGGCCGCGGCCGTGGCCGAATGCCATTGGGACGAAGGCATCACGGCCGTTTCCACGGACTCCGCGTCCTCGCTCAGTTTGCCGGCATAGGCCAGGGTGCGCAGACCGATTTCCCGGACCGCGGGCGCGGCCACCACGCCGCCGTAGTGCTGTGGATGGGGCTCGTCCACAACGACAAATATGAAATATTCCGGCCTGGTTGCGGGATAAAACCCCGCAAAGGACGCCACGTAACGGTCCCCGTAGGTGCCCGCGTCCGTGACCTTTTGCGCCGTGCCCGTCTTGCCCGCTCCGCTCAACCCGGGGATCCGCGCCCTGGTGCCGGTGCCGTCCTCCTCGACCACCTCCCGCATCATGTCCATCACGGCCTGGGCCACTTCCTGCCGGAACAGCACGGTCACCGGCGCCTCTTCGCCGGCCGGATCGCGCACGATGCGCAAAGGTTTCAAAACCCCGTTGTTGGCCAGGGTCAGATAGGCCCGCGCCATCTGCAAGGCGTTGGCGGAAATCCCCTGGCCAAAGGATGCAGCGGCCAAATCCACGGGATGCCAGGACTTCGGCGGACGGAGCAGGCCTGGATTTTCACCGGGCATATTCAATCCCGTACGCTGCCCGAACCCGAGCTTGTGCAAATAGGCGTGGTATCTTGAGGCACCCAAATCCATGCCGATCTTGGCCGAGCAGATGTTGCTGGAATACCGCAGCACCTTGTGCACCGGCAGCCATCCATGCGGCTTGGTATCCTTGATGCTCACGCCGGTGATTCTCCAGAGCCCCTGTTCGCAAAAATACTGGCTGTCCCTGGTGCACACGCCCTCCTCCAGGGCCGCGGCCATCAGCAGCGGCTTGAGCGTGGAACCGGGCTCCAGCGCGTCCATGGACACCCGGTTTCGCCACTGTTCGGGATCGGTGCGGGGCATGTTCGGGTTGAAAAACGGATAATTGGCCAAAGCCAAAATATCGTTGCTGTGCACATCCACCACCAAAGCCTGACCGCTTTTGCCCTGAAAGGATGCGACGGTCCGGGCCAGGGCTTCCTCGGCAAAAAACTGCACCTGCGAATCCAGGGTCAGGGTCACGTTGGCCCCGCACAGATCCTCCTCCCGACCCTGGGCGTCCAGGTACATGCGCCGTCCGGAAGCGTCCCGCTGGGCGACAAAAGTCGCCTTTTTCCCGGCCAGGACCTCGTCGAACGACCGCTCAATGCCTTCCAGACCGTCCCCGTCCAGCCCCACGAACCCGAGCAGCTGACCGGCCAGGTGTCCATGGGGATAAAACCTGGCGGATTCCTCGGTCAGATAGACTCCCCGCAGTCCGGCATCCAGGACCTTTCGGGCATTGCGGTCACTGATCTGCCTGGCCAGCCAGACGAAATTCCGCGTTTTCCCCAGATCAGCACGGATTCGGGCCGCAGGCAGGTCCAGGGCCGCGGCCAGGGTCGTGGCCGCAGCGTCCAGATTCTCGATCTCCAGGGGACGCACGTACACGGATTGAATGCTGGTGCTTTTGGCCAGGATACGGCCTTGCCGGTCCAATATCTGCCCGCGCGCACCCCGCTCGAATTCCGCGGCCCGATGCTGTCGCAAGGCCATGGAGGTCAGTTCCGGCCCCTGGAGAACCTGTACCTGATAGGCCCTGCCCCACAGGCCAAGCCACAACAGGACCATGAGCGCCCACAGCAGACCCATGCGCAGACGCACCCAATCCCTGCCGGGCGTATTCTTGATGTATTTTCTGCTCATGGTGCACCAAGCAAGTCCAAACTGGAGCCATGACCGGGATCGACTCTGGGGAAACGTCCAATTCTCGGGTGCAGAACCAATGTCAATGCGACATGGACCTGATCTGCCCCGGTCCGGCCTGACGAAGACCCGCCTCCTCGGCCAAGCTTCGCAGCCTGGCCGAGGACAGCAGGTTCATCCGTTCCACCTCGAGTTTGGCCTGCAGGTCCGTCTTGCGTTCCAGTTCGGTCTGCAGCTGCTTTAATTCATACGCCAGATCCATCCGCTCGATATTGATCCAGACCACGGACAACGCCAGTCCCAGGGTGCACAGTCCCATGAACAGGGCAACGACCCAAAGGATGCCTCTACCGGATTTGGCGCGCGGTTTTTTGTTCATGTCCCAGACACTCTGCACGCGGCCCTAAGCTTGGCGCTGCGGCTGCGCGGGTTCGCGGCCACCTCCTGGCTGGAGGCGGTCACCGGTTTTTTGGTCAGAATCCGCATCGTGGTCTTATGCCCGCATAAACAAAACGGCTGCCTGGGCGGACAAAGACAGGCCTTGGCCTGCTCCATGAAAAAACGCTTCACCATCCGGTCCTCCAGGGAATGAAAGGAAATGATCACCAGCCTCCCCTCAGGGACCAGAAAGGGGACGATTTGCTTCAGAAATTCGGCGAGTTCGCCGGCTTCATCATTCACAAACATGCGCAAGGCCTGAAACGTCCTGGTGGCCGGATGGTTGCGTGATTTCGCGCGCCTGGCCGGAGGATAGGCCGCTTCCACCACGCGGGCCAATTCCAGGGTTGTTTCAATGGGAGCGCTCCGCCTGGCTTGATCAATATGCCGGGCGATTCTGCCGGCCAGGGGGTCCTCGCCGAACTGGCCGATGATCTTGGCCAGTTGCCTGGGCGGATAGGAATTGACCACCTCCCGGGCCGTGAGCCCGGTTCCCCGCGGGTCCATGCGCATGTCCAGGGGGCCGTCCCTCAGAAAACTGAAGCCCCTTTCGGGGCTGTCCACCTGATGCGAGGAAACCCCCAGGTCCAATAGCGCTCCATCCAATGCTTCCCATCCCAGCTTTTGCATCGGCAGAGGAAATCGGCTGAAGCGTTCGTTTCCGGCGATCACCCGGGCCTCGGGCCAGGCCCTGATCAGACGGTCCATGGCCGCATTCAGGGCGTCCTGATCGCGGTCCAGGCCAAGAATCTCCGCCCGGCCGTCGGTTTTTTCCAGAACAGCCAGCGCGTGCCCTCCGAATCCCAGGGTCCCGTCCAGATACCTCCCTCCCGGCCGGGGCTGGAGATATTCCAGGACCTGCTCCACCAACACCGGTTCGTGAGGGATCATGGCTCATGGCTCGAGGTTCAGGGTTCAGGAAAAGGACCGTCTCCGGATGAAACCCGCTATAGGCGCAGGTCGCATTCCGTCTGCGCCAGGGCGTCCATGACCGCGTCAAAGCCTTCTTCCATTTTGGCGCGCTGCTCCTCGAAACGCTGCAGATCCCAGATCTCGAATTTCCGGCCCACGCCCGCCAGGGCCACGTCCCTGGACAGCCCCGCATAATTGCGCAAATGCGGGGGAATGAGCATCCGGCCCTGCTTGTCCAGCTCCACTTCCACGGCGCCGGAGATGAAAAACCGTTGAAAATCCCGCAGTTGCCGGTTAAGCATGTTGATCCGCTGGAAACTGTCCTCGATCCGCTCCCACTCCGGCAGGGAATATCCCACCACACAGCCGTCGAAATTGGTCAATATGGCCCGGCCATGGTGCCCGGTGGCAAGGATAACATCCCGGAATTCCACGGGTAGCATCAATCGCCCCTTGGGATCCAGGCTGCGGTAGGCATGGCCTCTGAATGTCAGCGTTTTTCCACTCATTTCCACTTTTTACCACTTTTTCCCACCTTGTTTAGCACCTTGGCAAAAATGTCAAGGGGTTGGAAAATATTTCTGCAGGATTACGGTATTTTCGACGCACAAGGCAGGCCAACGGGAAAATGTTCCTGCAAGCGGAAAAATACGAAAAACAGCCGGCCCACCTCGGGAACAGTACCTGGAAAACAAAACCCCGAAGGAAATCAGAAGAGTTGCTTGTCAACCCTGTTTCGGCATATGGGATCAGTGCAAAAACATTGCAATTCTCGGTTCAAAGCACGCAATCGTTGGGACGCGTAAAGCCGGCGAGGGAGATTGCGACGACGCCGAGAAGCAACACCCGGCCGGCGGCAAAAGGATGCGACGCAAGAGGACACACTCCTGAACATTCAAACCGCGCAGCGAGGAAGCGCCCTTGAAACCACCCCTTTCCAGCAGCGATCTTCACGAGGAATACTATCAGGTCAGTCCCGCCATCCTGGAGAGTTTCCCCCGGTTCCGCATGCCCCTGGACCTCTTTCTTTTCAAGGAGCAAATCGCCAGGCTCGTGCCTTTGTCCAAGGCCCAGCAGCGCATTTCCCCGGAATTCCGCCAGGAAATCGCGGAACACAGCGCCCACGGCCTGATTTTCGTCTCCCGTCAGGATCATCCCATCTACGCCGAACACATCAGCAAACAGCTGGATCTGGTGCTTCTGGACACCAACCTGAAGCATCCGGAAATCGCGCTGATCTTCCAGCAGGCCCTGACCGAGAAAATGGAGGAGTTTCTGCAGCAGCCCGTGGCCATGGTCCTGGAAAAACTGCGCGCGGACATCCTCGTGCTCACCGAATACCTGTGGCAGGACGTTTTCCGGATCAGGGAAGTCGCCAAAAAAACCTGGCCTGAGCACGGCCTGGCCAGACACAGCGTGAATGTCGGTTTCCTGGGCCTGGCGCTCTATCTGCGCCGCCACCAGGGCAAAGTGGACCGCAAACACCTGGACGAAGCGGCCCTGGGTTTTTTTCTGCACGATGTGGGCATGGCCAAGGTGCCGCGGTTCATCCTGCAGAAAACCAAGCCCCTGACCATGGAAGAGCGCGCCAAGGTCTCCGAGCACTGCTGGGCCGGCGCCAAGCTGCTCCACGGTCTGGGAATCCGGGCCGAAGCCGTGCTCAAGCAGGCCCTGGAGCACCAGGAACGCCTCAACGGCAAGGGCTATCCCCAGCGCCTGGCCGATCCCCAGATCAGTTCCTGGGGCCAGCTTTGCGCTGTGGTGGATTCCTTTTGCGCCATGACCAGCACGCGGGTGCACGCCCCGGCCAAGACCGCTTCCGAGGCCCTGGGCGAAATGATCCAGGATCCAGGCTACAACCAGAAAATGGTCAGGAGCCTGCAGGCCATGATCCTTACGGAATTGTAATGCTGGGAGGAGGGATGGTTCATAAGGTTGATGGTTGATGGAAAAGGAACTGTTTTCGCCGCCGGAATCGAGCATTTTTTCTTGTGGCAGGGAACTCCAGCAATTATGAGGAGGCGTATATCAATACGGATCACTGACGCGAAGAATGAGTGTCCAGTGCAT
>DSBL01000005.1 GCA_011049455.1 Desulfonatronum sp.
CCCCCCCAGGTGCGTGTTCAACACCCAAAAACTGATCAATGAGGACAAGGTCTTCGCCCTGTTCAATTACGTAGGCACGCCCACATCGGTCAAAATCATCCCCATTGTGGAGGAGGCCAAAATCCCGCTTCTGGGCCTGTTCACCGGGGCAAATGCCTTGAGAGAACCCTTCAAGCGCTACATCATCAATGTCCGGGCCTCCTATTATCAGGAAACCGGTGCGATGGTGAAACACTTTGTGGAAGATCTGGGGATAGCAAAGATAGCGGTCTTCTTCCAGGATGACGACTATGGGTTCGACGGCCTTGCCGGGACGGAGATCGCCCTGCAAAAATACGGCCTTGCCCCGGTTGCCACGGGCAGTTACGTCCGGGGGACCCTGGATGTGGAGGACGGGCTGGACAAGATTATCGCCTCTCAGGCCCAGGCGGTGATCATGATCGGCACCTATGACTCCTGCGCCAAGTTCATCAGGTTGGCCAAGTCAAAAGGCTTCAACCCCATCTTCCACAACGTCTCTTTTGTGGGTTCCGAGGAATTGGCCAGGAGATTGGGCAAGGAAGGGGACGGGGTCATTATCACCCAGGTGGTTCCACCACCCCAGGAGAGGATCCTGCTGCCGGCTGCGGAGGACTATGCCCGCCTGCTGGATAAATACTTTCCGCAATATACCCCCACCTTCGCGGGATTTGAAGGATTCCTCAATGCCAAAATCCTGATCGAGGGGTTGAGGCGGGTCGGAAAAGAGCTGGCCAGGGAAGACTTCATCAGTGCCATAGAGACGTTGGACATATACTTTGTGGGTATCGGCGCCAAGGTATCCTTTGGTCCCAATGACCGCCAGGGATTGGATCAGGTATACTTCAGCAGGATTGAAGACGGCAAGGTCACCATGTTTACCGACTGGACGCATTTCAAGAGATAGTTTCTGGAACATGGAAACACTTCGCAAGCTGAGTTTTCAGAACAAGGTTTTGTTCAGCACCACATTCATCGTGGTTCTTCTGGCGATAGCCGTGGTTATTGTGATCCGCTGGGTGCTCCTGCCCAGCATGACCTCAGAGCTTACCAGAAGGGGGGTGGCCGTTGCCCAGAGCATAGCCCGTCTGAGCACGGCCTACATCCTGATAGGCAACAAGCCCATGCTGACCGGCTTGATCTTTGATGAAATGCAGCTCGAAGAGAGAAGACTCATTATATCCTACATCGTCATCCTTGATAACAACCAGGAATTGCTGGCCCATACGTTTATCGGCGAGTTTCCCTCGTGGGTTATGCAAGCCAACAGCATTGGGCCGGATCAGATCCGGAGCATCAAGTCCGTCAAGACCCCTGAAGGATATATCTACGACATTGCCGTGCCTGCGAAAGAGGGTTTTTACCGGGTCGGAACGGTTCGTGTGGGGGTGAATAAAGCCGTCATCGACCGGCTTATCGGAAAACTCTTCATCATATTGCTGGGAGCCGTTTCTGCGGTCATTGTGGGGGGCATTTTTATCAGTCAACGCCTGTCCAAGTATATTACCCGCCCTGTTACGCAACTCACCCGTCTCGCAGACGAGATCAGCCGCGGGAACCTGGATGTCACCTTTGACTTCGGCCCGAAGGTCAAGTGTTGGGAGATTGAGAAATGCGACAAAACCCATTGCCCGGCCTTTGGCAAAACCGAGGAAATGTGCTGGTTTATCGAGGGGACCCTGTGCACCGGGGCTCCCATGGGAAAGTTTACAGAGAAACTTGATGCGTGTCAAAAATGCAGGGTGTACAAGATGCATGGCGGTGACGAGATCGTCAGGCTTGCGGATGCTTTTTCCAACATGACCAGGAATCTAAAAGTCTCCAGGGATGAATTGCGCAGGGTCTACGATTTCCAGAGAAATCTCATTGAGGGTTCCATTGATGGGATCGTGGCCACGGATGATCGAGAAAACATCGTCATCTTCAACCAGGGTGCGGAAAAGATCTTTGGATACGCATGCGGGGAGGTTGTTGGCAAGATGGATGTGGCCAGGCTCTATCCGCGCGGCCAGTCCAAGAGAGTATGGGAAGTCCTGAACGGGGATGGATACGGGGGGCCCGGCAAACTGGCCGACTATGAGACCACCATTGTCAACAGTGCCGGCAACGAGGTGCCCGTGTGGCTTTCGGCAAGCATCATCTATGATCAGGGAAAGAGCCTGGGGACCGTGATGTTCTTTCAGGATTTGACCGAACGGAAGAGATTGGAAAAAAAGGTTCTGGAATCGGAAAGATTGGCCTCCATCGGTCTCGGGGTGGCCTATATCTCCCATGAAATCAAGAACCCCTTGATGGTCATCAGCGGCTTTGCCCAACAGGTTCTTCGCGGCATGGGCCAAGACGACAAAAACAGAGAAAAGTTGCAAATCATCATCACTGAAGTCAAAAGATTAGAGGAGTTCCTTACGGATATCAGCGACTTTACCAAGCTGTCCAAGCCAAAAAAGAGCATGGCTCGCATCAACAGCGTGGTAGAGGAAGTCTCCGCCTTTTTTGAGCAGGAATTTGACGATCATCATATAGCATTGGTCAAAACCGTTGATCCCCATATTCCGGAGAGCTTTTTTGATCCAAAGCAGATTAAACAGGTTCTCATAAATATCGTCAAGAATTCGGTGGAAGCCATGCCCCAAGGGGGGAAGCTGTCCCTTGAAACACGCCTCAAGGACGGCTGCGTCGAAATCCTTGTCAGTGACACCGGGAAAGGAATCGCCCCGGAGAACTTGAAGGATATTTTCAACCCGTTCATCACCACCAAAACCAAAGGGACAGGCCTTGGGCTGGCCCTTTCCCGCACGATTATCGAAGATCATCAAGGCGAAGTGTTCATTCACAGCCAAGTGGGCGAAGGAACCGTCTGTACCATCGTTCTTCCTGTTCTCCGGGAGAGTTGCGTTTAATTGGCAACCTTTTCCCTGGCATAAACCGAAGATGACGCAGATTAAAAGAGAATAATAAAATAGGAATCACAAAAAATCCGCAAAAATCGGCGCGGTTTGCGGATAAAAATCTTTGATCCACAGACTACGCAGGCTGCAAAGATTCCGGACGGAAAATGATGGGTTCCTGAAGTTTCACGGAATTCGATCATGCCGCCTGCCCGGCACTGCCGCAACGATTGCATTCAGTAAGGGTTTGGGCTTGCACGGGCAGATGGTCAGAAAATCCCCTCGCATGATGGTCTTGGAGAACTTTCTGCGGACATCGGAGAAGGCAAAATGCTTGCGGCCTCTAACTGCGTGTCGGCGATTCGGGGCTTTCTCGAGTTGCATGGCGTAGGTCCCGATTGTAGTGGCCATCATGCAAAAATTGAGGTGGTTGATGACTGCGCGGGGTCCCCTAATCAATCATCAATGCAAAAGGAAATGTAGGTATTCCCGGAAAGGTGAAAGTGCAGCACGTTGCGGGCCGTCCTGGCCAGCAAAAACAGCCCCAGCCGTGAAAGCTCCCGGTCGTCCGCGCAGGAGGGGTGGACCGGAGGGAGGCACTGGTCCACGTCTTCGACCTGTGAACCGCAGATAATCTCCACGAACATGCCGTCCTCCTTACGCTGGATATCGAACAGACAGGTCTTGTCCTCGTCGGCGATGTGCTCGCAAAGATGGCTGAACGTCTCTTCGCAGGCCAGACGCAGGCGGTGAAAGCTTGTATCGCTCATCTTGAATCTATGCCGGACGTGCTCCAGCGTGGCCAACAGTTTGGGCATTTCCTCTCGTCGGGGTAAAAGCCGGAACGTCATCCGAGGTTTGGGAAAGAGGGCCAGCAAGAGGCTCATGAACATGGCCACGAATCCGCCCATGGCCACGCCGTTTTGCAGCATCGGGGCCAAGGCCACAGGCATTACGTCCGGAAAGAAGTTGCGGGTCTCGGCCACAAGTCCGGCGCAAAGGGACAGTCCCAGAATCAGCCCGACCTGGAAACCCAGTCCGGAGCTGGTGATCAAACCGATGCCCGCGGCAAAGAGCATCCCGCAGATGATCACGAGCATGCCGCCGATGACCGGGGCGGGCAGGTCCAGCAGAAAACCGGAAATCTTAGGCAGGAAGGCCAGGGCGAACAGGATGGCTGCGCCCGACAAACCGACGCGGCGGGACGCCACGCGGGTCATCTTGAGCAGCGGCAGATTGTCGCAGAACGTGGCCACAGGCGCGGCCCCGCATAATCCGGCCAGCCCCTTGGCCGCGGCGTCGCCGTAAAGTCCGGCCTGGACTTGCTGGTAGTCCACCTTGCGAAACCGGCGCAGCGAGAACTGCTGAACGAGCATAATGTTTCCGGTGCCTTCCATGGAGCTGACCAGCGCGGCCATAAGGAATGCCGCCAACAGCGGCATATGGCCCAGCCCCAGTTCCAGTTCCAGGCCGGGCCAGACCCATTGGGGCAACCCGATCCAGGGCGCGGAAAGGGTCTGTTCAAGCCGGAGAATTCCGAAAAACCAAGACGCCGCACACCCCGCGCATAGTCCCAGAAGCGGGGTCCAGAGCCGCAGCGTGGTGTTGCCGAAAAGCATCAACAGCACGAGGGCGGTCATGGTGATCACACCCACGACATAGTTGGGATACGACCCGAAACCGGGGCGGTCTGGGAAGCCGCCCTGCCACAGCTCGATGGCGATGGGCATCAGGCTTAGCGCCACGAGAATGATCATGATCCCGCCGATTTGCGGGGTGACGATATGGCGTAAAAACCGCAAGAAATAGGAATAGAAAAAAACCACCGGCGCGCTGAGCATGGTCATGGTAGCCATCAGTTCCAGCCCGCCCATGCGCACGGCGCCCAGGGCGCAGGCCAGAAAGGCGGAATAGGAGCCCATGAAGAGCACGAACCCGCAGCCAATGCGCCCCACGCGCAGGGTCTGGATCAGGGTGCCCAGGGCCGCAACCATGATCGTGGCGAAGGTGACGAAGGCCACCTGATCTGGCGGCGTGGGCGTGGCCTTGCCGATCATGATGGGCAGAAAGATGATCCCGTCGAAAATCAGGGTAACATGGGTCAGGCCCAAAAGCAGGCACAGCCCCCAGCCGGGCTTGTCGTTTACGGCGTGAAGAATACTGTCTGAATCGGCGCGTGGGGTCATGGGTGGCTTTCTTGGTGAGAAAGTGGGTCGGAATAGATGTTGTCGCTGGTCAGCGTAAGTGTGTTTTTGCTGATTTCCTTGCCCAGGGCTTTGCAGGTCACGACATAGCTGGTGAACAGGGTTGTGGCCAAGGCACCCAGCAGCAGGGCGGTCATCAGCGCGATGGTCCAGGATCTCTCTATCATTTGGATGTGTCTGTATTGTTCGGCGCGAGTGTATCCTGAATATATAAATTTTACGAAAAATCCCGGACTGATGCAACTGCTCTCAGCAAAGATCGAGCGTGCTTCCCCTGACGGCGTAATGTGGTAATCTGGCGGACAAATTCTTGGGCGGCGAAAAAGATCACCCCCCCTCCTGGCCATGGCCCGCCGGGAGTTATCATAAGACTGGCGGTCGGGTAGTATTGCACGGTCCGGGAAAAGCGTCGGGCTGCCAAGAAGCCGGGCTTTCCGCGTTTCTCATGGCGGCGTTTTTCTTTGACAAGCCCTGGAACCTTTTATTAAAGCATTGTCCGTAACAGTGAGAATGCCCCATCCCCGCCAGGATGCACGCCGGCTTTGAAGAGCGGGTCGAGGAGGACGAGAACGGCAAAGGATTGTTTCGGACTTTTCCTGATGGTTCCACAAACCCATGGAGAAAAACGTATGAAAAAATTCTTGCTTTTGCTCATGGCTTCGTTGTTGTCTTCCTCGGCGTTTGCCCAGGACGCCTCCCTGGCGGAACAGGCCAAGGCCGAGGGCAGGGCCACATTCTACGCCAACATCACCGCCATTGAGCCGATCATGGAGGCCTTTTCCGCGGCCACCGGGGTCAAGGGCGAGTATACCCGGATTTCCACGGCCAAATTCGTGGCCACGGTGCTCACCGAGTTTGAAGCCGGGAAACTGATGGCCGACGTGGTCCAGGCCCCGCTGCCCGTGCTGGAGATGCTCCGGGAGCGCGGCGTGCTGGCCGACTATTCCTCCCCGGCCGCTGCCGGCTATGAGGAATGGACGCGCAAGCAAGGCGGCATCCAGCTGTTCGGGATTGAATACGTGGGCCTGATCTACAACAAGGAATTGGTCCAGGCCGCTGATGTGCCCAAGCGCTATGAGGACCTGGCCGACCCGAAATGGAAGGACAAGATCGTGATGGCCAATCCCGCTTCCCACGCCACGACCATCTCCTGGCTCATCGGGCTGAAGGAGAACGTCTTTGCCAGCGAGGACGAGTGGAGGGATTTTCTCAAGGGCTTGGCGGCCAACAATCCGATGTTCGTGGCCTCCTTCGGCCCCACCCCGGCTCCGGTGGAAAGCGGGGAAAAGCTGATCGCCATTTCCATGCCCAAGTACATCATCACCAAGGCCCCGGCCCCGCTGGACTGGGCCAGGGTGGAGCAGCCCCTGCTGGGCACGCCGCGGGCCATCGCCATCACCTCCAAGGCCCCGCACCCCAACGCGGCCAGGCTGTTCGTGGATTATTGGCTGTCCAGCGAGGCCATGACCATGCTGGCCAGGGATGTGGGCGAGTACGTGCTCCATCCCGGGATTTTCCCGCCAATTGAAGACATGGACACGGCCCGGGTCCTGCCCATTCGGGAGCTGACGGACGAGGAAATCCAGAAATGGGGCGAGGAATTCCAGAAGATATTCAAGGTGTCGTAAGGCGTCCAGTCCCACGGAAACTATCGTTGCCCGGCCTGGTCTTCAGGCCGGGCAACGTGTTGTCCGACAGACGAGGTCCCCTGCGCCCGTCGAGAGCCTGGGAACCTTGTCTCTCCCTGCCCCCGCTTTGGGCCTTTTCCGCCGCCGCAGGCAATGAAAGAGCGCCATGGAAATACGAATCAGCAAGGTCAGCAAGCATTATTTTTCCGAGGGCAAGACCATCAAGGCCCTGGACGACGTGGATCTGACCATCCCGGCCAACCAGATCTTCACCCTGCTGGGACCCAGCGGATGCGGCAAAACCACCCTGCTGCGGAGCATCGTCGGCCTTGAAACGCCGGACAGGGGGGAAATCAGCATCGGCGACGAGGTGGTCTGGTCCGGCCAGCGGCATGTCTTTGTTCCTCCGGAACGCCGGGGGCTGGGGATGGTCTTCCAGACCTATGCCATCTGGCCGCACATGAATGTTTTCGACAACGTGGCCTATCCCCTGCAGACCCGCAAGATGTCCAGGGAGGTCATCCGCCGGAAGGTGGAAAAAACCCTGCAGTTCGTCCACCTGGCCGGCTTTGCAATGCGGCCGGCAACCAAGCTCTCTGGAGGCCAGCAGCAGCGGGTGGCCCTGGCTCGGGCCCTGGTGGCCGAGCCCAAGGTGATTCTTTTTGACGAGCCCTTGAGCAACCTGGACGCCAAGCTGCGCGAGGAAACCCGCAAGGAACTGCGCACATTCTTGACCGGGCTGAACATCACCGCGGTGTACGTGACCCACGACCGCATCGAGGCTCTGGCCCTGTCCGACAGCATTGCGGTGATGCGGGAGGGCAGGATCATTGAAATAGGCAGTCCCAAAAAGATTTATTTTGACGCTGATCATCGCTTTGTGGCCGATTTCATCGGCCGGGCCAACCTGATCAAAGCCCGGGTCACGGCCCAGGATAAGGAAACCACGCTCGTGGACTCGGCGCTGGGGCGCCTGACCTGCCAGAAGCGGGACATTGCTCCGGGCAGCGAGGTCACATTATGCATCCGGCCGGAGTTCTTTCAATTTTTGCCGGAAGGGGAGCAGACAAGCACCAATATCGTCCACGGACGGATCGAGTCCCTGGTCTTCGTGGGCGAGGCCTACGAAGCTGAAATCCGGGTCAAGGAGGAACGGTTGATCTCCAAGATCGATCCCGACGCCTCCCTGAGCGAAGGCGACCCCATCACCTTTCACGTGGCCCCTGAACATTGCCTGCTGATCACTCAGTAGCGGCCGGCCCGCGGAACAAGCTGGCGCAACGCCTCCAAACGGCCTGAACAGGCCGGTGCGGGGTGTCGCGGCCGGATCACGGATAACTGGAAGATGTTCAAAACACGATCCGTCCTGACCTATAGCCTGATCCTCGTGGTCGGCTTCCTGACCATCTGTCCGGTGGCCATGCTGTTCTTCGGCAGCTTTTCCAAGGGGCTGGGCGCCTTCGGGGTCTTCACCTTGGACAAGTATGTCCGGGCGTATACGGATCCGGCCCTGGCCAGGATCATTGTCAACACCGCGATTTTCGTCTTCGGCTCGGCCTCGGTGGCCACGTTCCTGGCCCTGTTTCTGGCCTACCTGAACAACCGCACCGATATTCCGGGCAAGTTCATGTTCAAGGTCATCTCCATCATCCCGATGATGATCCCGCATGTGCTCTTTTCCGTGAGCTGGGTCCTGCTTTTGAACCCCACCAACGGCCTGCTCAACCTCATTTTCAAGCAGATCCCGCTGCTACAGGACTTTTCCCTGAACATTTACAGCCTGTGGGGCATGATTCTGGTGGAGGGCCTGTTGGACCTGCCCATTGCCTACCTGATCATCGCCCCGGCCATGGCTTCCTTTGACGTGGCTCTGGAGGAATCCTCAAGGGTGAGCGGCGCCTCGACCTGGCGGACCCTGTTCCGGGTGACTCTGCCGGTGCTCCGGCCGGCTATCCTGGCCGCCTTCATCCTGGGCATCGTGCGCAGCCTGGCCTCTTTTGCCGTGCCTTCGGTGATCGGCATGCCCGGGCGGGTGCAGGTTCTGGCCACGCACATCTACCAGATGATCTCCACGGGCTTCGCCCCTGACTACGGCAAGGCCGCCGCGGTGGGCATGAGCGTTTTGGCGACCTCGGTGACCTTGATTTTCCTGTACCGTTACCTGACCTCGGAAAGTGAAAAATTCGTGACCATTTCCAGCCGGGGCTACCGGCCCACGGTGGTTGAACTGAAAAAGGCCAGGTATCCCCTCTTTGCCGTGGTGGCCCTGCTTTCCGTGATCCTGATCGTTCTTCCGGTTCTGGTCCTGTTCTATACCTCCCTGGTGCCCTACAGCATGGTCCCCAGCGCCAGGGCTTTTTCCATGATCAGCTGGAAGCATTGGGCCGACGTGCTGAGCGACCCAGTTTCGTTGCTTTCCCTGAAAAACAGCGTCTTTCTGGGCGTTGTCGGGGCCAGCCTGGGCGTGAGCCTGTCTTTGCTGGTGGCCTACGTGATCGTCAAGGTTCGCACCAAGGCCGCGGGCATCCTGGATTCCTTGAGCTTCCTCTCTTTTTCCTTTCCGGGAATCGTCATTGGCGTGGGCTTCATGTGGTTCTTCGTGCGCACCCCGCTGTACGCCACGATATGGGCCCTGCTCATCGGGTACATCGCCACTTACCTGCCCTACGGGATCCGCCCCCTGGCCAGCGCCTTTGTTCAGGTGCACAGCCATCTGGAGGAGTCCTCCCAGGTCTGCGGCGCCGGGACCTTCACCACCCTGCGCAGGATCGTGATTCCCCTGCTCGTTCCGGGCTTGGTCTCCGGCTGGATACTGATGGCCACCATGTTCGTGCGGGAGCTGACCCTCTCCGTGGTCCTTTCCCGGCCCGGCACCGAGGTGTTGGCCGTGCAGATTCTGCGTTTCGCCGAGGATGGCCTGTGGGGCAGACTGTCCGCCCTGGGCATCATCATGATTTTCATTTCCACGACACTGGTGATTCTGGCGACCCTCGTCGGGGCCAGGTTCAAGCCCGTGGAGGGCGGCGGATGAGGTCGGAGGTTTTTGTTCACGGACCGCCGAGCCGTTCAACCCTGCCCATGCGCTGCGCTTTGTATCGCCCTGGACACGTTGAGGGCAGCCCAGGTTGGGCCGAAATCCGGCGCATGACAGGCCAGCCATGACCGTCATGTTTTTCAAGCTCTTCGGCGGCCTGGGGTTGTTCCTGCTGGGCATGGCCTTGTTCATTGACGCCCTGAAGGCCTTGGCCGGGCAGGCCTTGCGCAGGGCCCTGGCGCGGTTCACGGGCACTCCGCTGAAGGCCTTTGTTTCCGGAGCTCTGGTAACGGCCCTGGTCCAGTCCTCCAGTGCGACCACGGTCACGGTGATCGGCTTTGTCAGCGCGGGGCTGTTGACCTTTCCCCAGGCCGTGGGAGTGGTCTTCGGCGCCAGTCTGGGTACCACGGGCACGGGATAGATCGTGTCCGAATTGGGACTCAAGGTGAGCATCGGCCTGTATGCCTTGCCTCTGGTGGGCTTGGGCGCGTTCTTGAAACTGTTGGCCCAGGGACGCTGGGCGGTTCTGGGTCTCGCCCTGGCCGGCTTCGGCCTGATTTTCGTCGGCATTGATGCGCTGCAGGAAGGGATGCAGGAGGTCGCGGGACTGCTCAATCTGGCGCAGCTGCCGTCCATCGGCTTGCAAGGGCACGTGCTGGCCATGTGTATCGGGTTGGCCATGACCGTGATCATGCAGTCTTCAAGCGCGGCCGTGGCCACCACTCTGACGGCCCTGTACGCGAACGCGGTGAGCTTCGAGCAGGCTGCCTCGCTGGTGATTGGCGCGGCCGTAGGCACCACGGTGACCGGCATGCTCGCGGCCATCGGCGCCAGTGTTCCGGCCAAGAGAACAGCCCTGGCCCACGTGCTGTTCAACCTGGCCACCGGACTGATCGCGGTGTTGCTGCTGCCGTTGTTTCTGTGGGCCATTCGGCTGATGCAGGTCCATTTTGGCCTGGATCCCGGCGCAACCAGTCTGGCTGCCTTTCACACCTTCTTCATCGCTGCGGGCGTGGCTGTTTTTCTGCCGATGGTCGATCGGTTCGCCAGCGGAATCGAGCGGCTTTTGCCGGACAAAGGCCCGAAGCTGGCGCGCCATCTGGATGACACCCTGCTCCACGCGCCCGCGGTGGCCCTGGAGGCCACGCGACGCGCCCTGGAACAAACGGCGTGCGAGTTGTTTGCCACTATCCGCTCCATCCTGGCAGGCCGCTTTGCCAGACAGGCGGAGGCTTCTTGCCAGATTGAGGAGGCCCTGGACCGGACCCAGCGCTTTTTCGTGAAAATTCCCCCTGTGTCCGGGGAGGAGACGCTGTCAAAATCGCGGGTGGCCCTGAT
Source organism: Desulfonatronum sp. (assembly GCA_011049455.1). GTDB lineage: Bacteria > Desulfobacterota > Desulfovibrionia > Desulfovibrionales > Desulfonatronaceae > Desulfonatronum. Next base: position 11,111 of record DSBL01000005.1, read on the forward strand.
GCATGCCATTGACCATCTGTTCCGGCTGACATCGCATCATTTTCCGCCGCCTGGAGTGAGGCAGGTGCTGGGTGCGCAGGGCTTGCAGCAGGCGGCGCGGCAGACCCGGGAGCTGCTCGAGCTGGGGGAATCGGGATTGCAAGGGCGGGAAGCAGACGGATGGGAAAGGGAGGTGGAGCGCAAAGCCCAGGAACTGGCGGAACTGCGTCGGCAGGAACGTCCTCTTGTGCTCAGCCAAACAGTGGGCGGCGAATGGGAACCGTCCCTGGCCCTGCATTTTCTGGACGCCATGCGCTGGCTGGACCGATTGGGCTACCACGCATGGCGCATCTGTCATTATCTGGGCGACGAAGACCGTAGCGAGGCCGCCCTGAACAAGGTCCAGGGCGATCCAGGGCAGTGATGCGATGCCATGGGAGCGGTCCGGGACTCGTGACGCTTCCGGCCTGGTTTTTTCGCGGTGCTTATGCGATCCGGCAAATCAGGCTCGTTATGCATGGAAGCCATCTTCTGGGCACACGGAAGCGCTTGACTTGGAGCATTATTTTATTCAATAAGTTATTTTGCGCAAAGACTTTTTTCATGAAAAAGGAGCATGCAATGGATGAATTTGTGGCACAGGCGCTGGAAATCGTAAAGGCGCAGGCAGGAATTCGGATCATGACGGAAACGGAAATGACCTCCATGGTGGCGAAGATCGCCGCCAGCTTGAGAAGCATGTCAGAGCCGGGCGTTATTGCAGGGACAGTGATTGATTCTTCCCCTGCTCAGCACATTGACCCCAAAAGGGCGATCAAGGAAAAATCCATTACCTGTCTGGAGTGCGGAAAGAGCTTCAAAGTGCTGACCAAAAAGCATCTTGCCGCCCACGATCTGACGGCTGACGAGTACCGCGAAAAATACGGCTACAAAAAAGGCGCCGCCCTTGTTGCCAAAGCGCTCTCCAAGGCCAGACGCAGGAAGATGCAGGAGATGCAGCTTTGGAAAAAAAAAGGCATGAAGCTTGATCAATCATCGACAATAAAGCCATGAGGCCGCAATGACCATTCACCCGCTTGCTCCTCTGGCCGGCGTGCAACGCAGCCCCGGGCCGGTGGTGCTCGTAATCATGGACGGCATTGGTCTTGGGACGCGGGACGAGCGCGACGGCGTCTTTGTCGCGCATACTCCCGTGCTCGACGCGCTGCTGCAAGAGCCCTTGACGGTGCGTCTCAAGGCCCACGGGACGGCCGTGGGACTGCCCACGGACGACGACATGGGCAACTCGGAGGTTGGGCACAATGCCCTTGGCGCGGGCCGGGTTTTTCCCCAAGGGGCGAGACTCGTCAATGAAGCCATCGCGTCCGGTAAAATCTTTCAGGGAGATGCCTGGCAACGGGTCATCCAGGCCGGCCTGAACGGCAAAACCATCCATTTTATCGGCCTGGTCTCCGACGGCAATGTGCACAGCCATATCGATCAGCTCAATGCCCTGCTGGACAGGTGCGCGGAGGCCGGCGCAGGCAGGGTCAGGGTGCACGCGTTGCTGGACGGCCGCGACGTGGAGCAGAAAAGCGCCTTGCGGTACATTGAGTCGCTTGAAGCCAAGCTTTCCGGCCTTTCAACGGACACTCGGGACTTCCGGATAGCCTCGGGCGGCGGTCGGATGGTGACCACCATGGATCGCTACAATGCCGACTGGCGGGTGGTGGAAAGGGGCTGGAAGGCGCATGTTCTGGGGCAAGCCAGGCAGTTCGCTTCGGCCTCGGAGGCCGTCCGGACATTCTACCGCGAGGATCCGGGGATCACGGACCAGTACATGGACAGTTTCGTGATCGTGGACGCCAAGGGACCTGTGGGCACGGTGGAGGACGGGGACGCCGTGGTCTTTTTCAATTTTCGCGGTGACCGGGCCATAGAGATTTCCAGGGCCTTCGAGGAGCCGGAGTTCACGGAATTCGACAGGGTTCGCGCACCCCGCGTCTTCTATGCCGGCATGATGCAATACGACGGCGACGCCTTGATTCCGAAGAACTTCCTGGTGGAACCGCCGGTCATCGACAGAACCCTCGGGGAATATCTGTGCCGCACCGGGGTCCCTTCCTTCGCCGTCTCGGAAACCCAGAAGTACGGCCATGTCACCTATTTTTGGAACGGCAACAAATCCGGGTACATTGACGAGGCTCTGGAAACATACGAGGAGATCTTGTCGGACAGGATCGCCTTTGATCTGCGGCCCTGGATGAAAGCGGCCGAGATCACCGACAGGGTCCTGGCCGCCGTGACAAGCGGCCGTTACCGCTTCATTCGGCTGAATTTCGCCAATGGCGACATGGTCGGCCATACCGGGGTGGAGCCGGCCATCAGGATTGCCGTCGCGGTCGTGGATCTCTGCCTGAACAGGATCCTGGCCGCGGTTTCTCAGGCCCGGGGCATTGCCGTGATCACCGCGGACCACGGAAACGCCGACTGCATGTGGACGGAAAACAAGGGCGTGATCACCCCGATGGTCGCCCACACCTTAAACCCGGTCCCCTTCATCATCAAAGACTTCAGCGCACAAAACGCCTTCGCCCTGACCAACGTGGCCACGCCGGGGCTGGCCAACGTGGCCGCGACCATGTGCACGCTTTTGGGCTATGTTCCGCCAAAGGAATATGAACCGTCCCTGGTGGCTGTGAACGCACCCGGCTCCAAGGCTCGGTGAACAAAGACGCCTCACCCCCGTGCGAGCAGCAGTCGGGCCCAGACGGCCTGGCCCAGGGAGATGCAGGCGTCACCCGGCGGCAGCAGGGTATGCACCAGGGGGGTCAGACCTCTGGAAACCAGGGCCCGAGGCAGTTCCACGCTCACGGTCAGATTGTGCATCACCCCGCCGCTTAAGGCCACATGGTCCACCCCGATTTTGGCGGCCAGGGCTTCGGACAGGTCGGCCAGCCCCTGGACAAGACCCAGGTGGAAACGGCGGCTGATCAGGCCCGGGCTCAGACCGCGCCGCCAGTCGTCATGCACCTGTCGAAACAGCTCCAGCGTGTCCAGGACCAGCGGCTCCGCGCCGGCCAGGACCGGACAGGCATAGCTTTTTTGTTCATCCAGGTTTTGGATGCGCTCCAGGGCCACTGCGGCCTGCCCCTCGTAGGCCATCACCAGCTTGACGCCCAGCAGGCCGGCCACCGCGTCAAAGAGCCGGCCGCAGCTGGTGGTCCAGGGACTGTTGATGCCCCGTTCCAGCATGGCCGGAACAATGGCGTCGGCCTGCGCAAAGTCCGCAAGCCATGGCCAGGGCCTTGCTGAGGGTTTTTTTTCGCCGATGCCCCATAAATAGCCGCGGGCCATGCGCCAGGGCTGCCGGGCCGCCTGTTCGCCGCCGGGCATGGGCACAGGGGTGAGATGGCCAAGGCGATGATATTCCGGACGATCGGGATGAACCAGCAAGGCCTCTCCGCCCCAGACGGTCCGGTCGTCGCCCAGACCGGCCCCGTCCAGAGCCAATCCCAGGACCGGTTTTTGATGGCGGTTTTCAGCCAGCACGGCGTGGATGTGGGCTGCGTGGTGCTGAACCTGGAAAAGCGGCAACTCCTGCCGCTGCCGACCAAAATCCGTGCTCATGTAGTCCGGGTGCAGGTCGCAGGCCAGGGCCTCGGGCCGGACCTGCAACACCTCCTGGAAATAGGCCATGCTTTCCCGATAGAACTGAAATGTTTCCAGGTTTTTCAGATCCCCCAGGTGTTGGCTGACAAAAGCCTGGTCCTTCTTGGTCAGGCAGATGGTGGCCTTCAGTTCCGGTCCCAGACCCAGGACGCAGGGACCCGGTCTGGCCAGAAAAATCGGAGAGGGCGTGTAGCCGCGGGCGCGGCGAAAGAATTCGGTCCGGCTGGACACGGGATGGACGCGGACCACGGAATCGTCGCAGCGGATCAGGATGTCCCGGTTGTGCAGCACGAACAGATCCGCAACAGCCCCCAGCCGGGCCAGGGCCTCGCGGTTGCCCAGGGCAATGGGCTCGCTGCTCAAATTGCCCGAGGTGGCCACCAACACCGGGATCTGGTCCAAAGCGATGCAGTCCCGGTAATGGGCCAGGAGCACATGATGCAAGGGGGTGTAGGCCAGCATCAGGCCGATGCGGTCCGTGTCCGGGGCCAGATGCATGGAAAGCGGCGCGTTTTCCCTGGCAGTCAGCAGCACAATGGGCCGTTGCGGCGAGACGAGCAGGTCTTGTTCCGCGGATGAGGCCCGAGTCAGCGCCAGGGCGGCGCCCAAATCCGGGACCATCACGGCCAGGGGTTTTTCCCAGCGGTGCTTGCGGCGGCGCAGCTCGGCCACGGCCGGATCGCTGTTTGCGGCGCAGGCCAGGTGAAATCCGCCCAAGCCCTTGATCGCTAGAATTTGGCCCTGGGCCAGGGCCCGTGCGGCCAGGACCAGGGTTTCATCGCCCGCAGCCAGTTTTTCTCCGCGGTTGTCCGCCAGCCAGACCTGGGGCCCGCAGGCCGGACAGGCATTGGGCTGGGCATGGAAGCGGCGATCCAAGGGGTTTTCATATTCGCGCCGGCAGTCCGGGCACATGGAAAAGCAGGCCATGGAGGTCTGGGGCCGGTCGTAGGGAATGGCCGCGGTGATGGTCAGCCTGGGGCCGCAATTGGTGCAGTTGATGAATGGGTAGAGGTGGCGACGGTCCCGGGGATCGAAAAGTTCGCGCAGACAATCAGCGCAGGTGGCCGTATCCGGGCTGATCAGCACCTGGTGATCCCGGCCCGGGGCGCTTTCCAGAATGCGAAAACCCTGCTCTTCGGCTACCAGGGGCAAGGGTTCGCGGTTCAGGGAGGTGATTGCGGCCAACGGCGGCAGGCTGTCCCGGAGCCGGCCCGGAAAGGCCAGCACCTCCGTGTCGGGCCCCTGGATTTCAACGACCACCCCTGCCGGTGCGTTGCGCACAAACCCGGTCAGGCCCAGCGAGCCAGCCAGCCGAAAGACCGCGGGACGAAAGCCCACGCCCTGGACCTGGCCGGCAATGGTCACCTTGTGGCGAAGGATGGCAGGCAATGAAGATGTCACAATGGAGAAGTATCTTTCCGCAATGAGCAGGATGCTGTCAGTATCGCGGGCTGACTCATGGTATTGCAAGACCGCGGGTATTGTAAATCTCCAAAAAAAAGCCCCCGAAGGCCGCGAAGGGCATCCGGGGGCGCAATAACGGAGAAAGGAGAAGGGATCAGGATTCCTTGAGCCGGTGCACCAGGTTCTGCAGGTCCGCGGCCTGTTTGGCCAGATCGGAAATGGCCTGGGCCGATTGGACCATGACCTCGCTGGTTTCCGAGGCGATGCGGTTGATGTCCTCCACCCCGCGATTGATTTCCTCGCTGGTGGCCGACTGCTCCTCGGCGGCCGTGGCAATGGAGCGGACTTGATCCGCGGCCTGTTCGGCCAAGGTGACGATCTCACGCAACTCCTGACCTGATTTCGCGGCCAGCCGCGTGGCGCCCTTGACCGACTCCACGGTTTGATCCACGCTGCCGGCATTGGTGCGGACTTCCTCCTGGATCACGGAGATGTAGTCGCCGACTTCCTTGGTGGCGGACATGGTTTTTTCAGCCAGTTTGCGTACCTCGTCGGCCACCACGGCAAAGCCGCGGCCCGCGTCTCCGGCCCGGGCAGCTTCAATGGCCGCGTTCAAGGCCAGCAGGTTGGTTTGGTCGGCAATATCCTCGATGACGTTCATGATCTTGCCGATGCCCTCGGCCTTTTCTCCCAGTGCCGTGATTTTTTTCTTCAACTCCAAGACATTGCGCTGCACATCCGCGATGCCCTTGACCGCTTCCTGCACGATCCTGGCGCCGGTCTGGGCCTTGGACTTGGCTTGGTCCGAGGCTTCAGCGGCCTGGGAAGCATTTTTGGCCACTTCCAGAACCGTGGCATTCATTTCCTCCATGGCCGTGGCCGTTTCGCCGGTGCGGTTGCGCTGTTCCTCGGAGCCGCGGCTGGCCTGCTCCACCTGGGCCGCGAGCTGCTCCGAGGCCGAGGTCATCTGCTCCACAACGCCGTCAATTTGCCCGGCGGCCTGGAGCATGCCGTCGCGTTTGGCCTGTTCTGCCCGGCGTTTGGCTTCCTCGGCTTCCCGGCTGGCCAGGGTGGCTTCTTGGGCTTTTTGTTCGGCCTCCCTGGCTTTTTCATCCGCCTCCTGAATCTTGGTCTTCAGATTGGCGACCATGGATTTCAGGGCCTGGGCCAGGGTGCCGATCTCGTCCTTGTTCGTGATCTCCAGTTGTTCATCCAACCGTCCCTGGGCCACCAGAGAGGCGAAATTGGTGGCCCTGGCAATGGGCCGGGCCAGGGTCCGGGCAAAGAGGATTCCGGCCAGGATCATCACGGCGCCGACAATCAGGCTGACCACCAGAATGGACATCAGGATGCTGTTTTGGGCTTCCTCGATCACGCGTCGTTCCGCGCCGATGAAGAACATGCCCGCGGTGTTGCCCGCAGGATCAATGATCGGCCAATAGGCCGTGTCGTAATTTCTGCCCAGGATTTGGTTGCGGTCGAAAAAAACCTGGGACTTTTGCAGGACCGTTTCCAGGACCTGTGGGTTGTCCATTTTCGTGCCCACCACTCGCTGGCCGTCGCGCATGATGGTCGTGGACAGGCGGGTGTCCTTCTCGAAAATGGTGGCTTCCACGGCAAAGCGTTGCTTGATTTTGTCCACAAAGGCAAATGAACCCAGGTCCATGCCCAGGATGGCCACGCCCACGATGCGGTCGCCCATCTTCACGGGATAGCCGGCGCGCTGGGAAAACTTGACCGCGCTTCCGTATTCAATGCCCACGCTGGGTTGATTTTGCAAAGCTTTTTGGACAATGACCTGATTGCTGACGCTGTCGCCGAATTCGGGCGAATGGCCGCGGGCCAGCACCGTGCCTTGCTGATCCGCCATAGTCACGATATCAACGCCGGTTTGTCGCATCAATTCCCGGGCATATTCCTGGAGAAAGAGCCTGCGGTTGTCGAACATGCTCTGGGCCACCTCGGTGTTTTGGGCGATCAGGGAGGCGATGGCCAGCAGATACTCTTCCTGGTCCTTAACCTGAGCCTCCACCGCGCCCTTGGCGATCTCGAGTTCGGCCAGGGCCTGTTCATCAAAGCCCTTTGTTACGAAATGGTTGGTGGTGTAAAACAGGACGCTGCTGGTCAGCAGGACCGCAAGGACGACAATGCCGATCAGTTTGCCGAAGATCGAGATGCGCATATGTTCCTCTCTTGTTCCGTCTATAATCTTATAGATGAAGCCATTGCCCGGACAAGGCCGGCTAGATGCCCGAGAGCATGTGCTGTTCGCCCTTGCTCAGCAGACGATCCAGGTCCAGCAGGATCAGCAGGCGGTCGGCCAGCTTGCCCACTCCGCTGATGTATTCGGACTCGATTCCGGAAATGATGGCCGGCGGCGGTTCCACGGTGTTCGCGGGAATGCGCAACACCTCGGAGACCGAATCCACCACAAAACCGACAATGACCTTGTTGATCTCGATGACAATAATCCGGGTGTGCTTGTCGTGCTCCTGGGCTGTCATGCCGAAGCGTTTGCGCAGGTCGATGATCGGGATGACCTTGCCGCGCAGATTGATCACGCCCTCCACGAAATCCGGCGCCTTGGGCACCCGGGTGATGCCCATCATCCGGATGATTTCCTGGACCGTGAGGATTTCCACCCCGAATTCCTCTTCGCCAATGTGAAACGTGACCAATTGCAGCAGGTCGTTTTCGCGGTCCTTCTGGTGGTGTTCACTGGCCATGATGGTCAACTCCTGATGCTGCGATGTTTGTCGGACTTCAGGCAAAACCCGCAGGAATTCGGTCTGTCCGAGCCTGCAACCATGCGAAACGTTTTTGTGAAGAATATCTCATCGAGCATCCTACGGCAAGTCTGCCTGCATATTCATGCCGTTTCCAGGGAATCGTCGACTGCCAGGAAAAAAACGACAGTGCCAATTAAAAAAACTGCATGCCGCACAGGATCGGTCCGGCACTGAAATCCGTGCAAAAGGCTTTCCCGGAGCGGCTCGCCGCAAATACTCCAGGTGTCTTGGGGCCAGCCGCTTTCAGGCAAATCCCGGCAATGGCCCTCCAGGATTGTGATAATGCCCCTAATGGAGAGTGGACAGAGGAATCTAAGCGAAAAAAGGACTTGTCATCGATATGTTTTTTAAGTAAAATAATTTTTTTGATAATCATGCGCGCCACGCCATGGCGCTTGCCGGGAGGTGAACAGAACTTGCCAGGAATTGTCTTGAATGACAACGATCATTTTGATTTTGCATTACGTAAATTCAAGAAACAAGTGGAAAAGGCCGGCATCCTTTCCGAGTTGAAAAAGAGGCAGCACTACGAAAAGCCCAGCGTCCAGAAGAAGAAGAAAGAGGCCGCGGCCCGGAAAAGAGCAGTCAAAAAATTCAGGAAGATGAATTTAAACAGATGAGCCTTGTTCAGCGGATCGAAAGCGATTTCGTCGCCGCCTACAAGAACAGAAATGAACTCCTGGTGGCTGTCTTGAGATCTCTCAAGACAGCCATTAAAAATCGCCAAGTGGAACTGAAGCGGTCCCCCGGACGAGGGCGAGGTTCTGGACTTGGTGCTTAAGCAAATCAAGCAGCGTCAAGAGTCCATCGACATATTCACCACGGCCGGGCGGAACGAGCTGGCCGCGAAAGAGGCCCGGGAGCTTGAACTGTTGCGGGCCTATCAACCCCAACCCCTGTCTTCCGAGGAACTGGCGGAACTTGTGGATCAAGCCATTGCCGATCAAGGCGCCGCGACCATCAAGGACATGGGGCGCGTCATCCAGGCCGTCATGCAATCCCACAAGGGGCGGGTGGACGGAAAAGCCGTCAGCGAACTGGTGCGGACCCGCCTGATTCCCTAAACGCCCGGTTCCATTTTTTCAATGGAATCTCGTACATTTACCCTCCTGGAGTTCCCAAAAGTCATCGAGGCCCTGGCCTCCTGTTGCCGGTCCGAGCCGGGCAGGCGGGCGGCGTCGGCTTTGTTTCCGGCCAGGGACATCCAGGAGGTGGCGCGTCGTCAGCAACGCCTGCGCCAATCCATGACCTGGGCCGAGGAAAGCCGTGTCCAGTGCCCCGACTTTCCCGACCTGGACGGGGTTTTTGGTTATCTGGCCTCTCCGGCCCGGATGCTGGACCTGGATGCGGCCTGGGTCCTGGGGCGATTCATCACGGCGGCGCGCCATTTGAAGGGGCAGGTGCTGGCCTCGGACAGCGCCCGTTGGCCGCTGATTCGCGCGGAGGCCGAAACCTGCGCCTGGCCGGAACAGACGGCCGCGGCCCTGAAACGCTGCGTCAGCGACGACGGTCAGCTCAAGGATGAGAGCTCTCCGGAGCTGTGGTCTCTGCGCCAGGACATCCGCCGGATTCATCAGCAATGCATCAGGCGAGTCAAGGAATTTGTGAAGGATCAGGGCATTGACGGGTATCTCCAGGACGATTTCATGACCATTTCCTCGGACCGCTATGTTTTGCCGTTGAAAAGCAATTTCAAGGGCAAGGTCGCGGGGATCATTCACGACTACTCCCAGACCGGGGAAACATGCTATATCGAGCCGCTGTTTCTGGTGGAAATCAACAACGGCCTGCAGGAACGCAGGCAGCAGGAACGGGAGGCCGAGGCCAGGGTCCTGGCCTATCTCGCGGGTCTGGTGCGCCAGGAATCGGATTCCCTGCAGCAACTCTATGGATGGCTGGTGGACATGGATCTGCTTCTGGCCAAGGCGCGTCTGGGCGTGCTTTTGCAGGCCCAAGCCATTGACGTTGCCCCGGATGCGGAGCTGCGCCTGAAAAATGCCCGCCACCCGCTTTTGGTGCTAAGCGGGCAGCAGGCCCAGCCCATGGATCTGGAACTCAAGGAAACGCAGCGGGTGCTGATTATCAGCGGAGGCAATGCCGGCGGCAAGACCGTGGCCCTGAAAACAACAGGGTTGCTGGCCCTGATGGCCCTGGCCGGTCTGCCCGTGCCCGCGGACGAAGGCAGCACCCTGCCGCTGTGGCACAGCGTGTTCGTGTTCATGGGCGACGAGCAAACCCTGGAGGGGCAGCTGAGCACCTTTTCCGCGCAGATTCGCCACCTGTCCAAGGTTTGGGAGGACATTGACGAAAAGAGCCTGGTGCTTTTAGACGAGTTCGGCGCGGGCACGGATCCCAGCCAGGGCGCGGCCTTGGCCCAGGCCGTGGTGGACGGGCTGCTGGAAAAGGGCGCCTGGACCTTGGTGGCCACGCATTTCCCGGCGCTCAAGGCCTACGCTTTGGGCCAGCCCGGGGTGCGTTCGGCGTCGGTGCTGTTTGATCCCGGAACCAACAAGCCCTTGTACCGTCTGGCGTATGATCAGGTGGGCGCGAGCCAGGCCATGGAAGTGGCCCGGGAGTATGGCTTGCCAGAGGCTGTTTTGGCCAGGGCCGAGCACTATCTCTTGCTGGATGGAGCGGATTCGCAGCAGTTGATCAGCCGCCTCAACGAACTTGCCGCAGCCCGGGAGGTGGAATTGGCCGGGGCGCGGGAGCAGGGACGTTTGTTGAGCGAACAAAGGGCCAAATTGGCGGAGGAACATGAGCGCGGCAAGACCGCCTTGCTGGCGGACCTTAAAAAGCAGTCCCAAGATATCCTGCGCCAGATGCGCGAGGAAAAAATCAGCCGGCGTCAGGCCCTGCGCGAGCTTGCCCGGACGCGGCACATACTGGAGCAAAGTCGGCACCGGCCCGAACCTGAGGAGCATGCCTCCTGGGAAGCGTATCATCCGGGAGAGCGGGTGGTCTATCCGGCTTGGGGCAAGTCCGGCACGATCCTGGAGCGGGATGAGCGACGCAAGGCCCTGAAGGTGGATCTGGGCGGGGTGTCCTTGTGGCTGCCCTTCCAGGACTTGGCCAGGATTTCCGAGCAGGCGGCCGTTTCCCGTCCGGCGGCCGTGCGCAATATTTCCAGCCGGCCCGTTGAATTGCGCCTGGACCTAAGGGGTCTGCGCGTGGACGAGGCCCTGGGTCGACTGGCTGCGCATCTGGATCGGGCCATTCTTTCCGGCGTGTCCCAGGTGGATATCATTCACGGCCGGGGGACCGGGGCGCTGCGCCGGGAGGTGCATCAATTTTTGAAGGACTTCCCCGCAGTGACCTCCTTTGTCGTGGCCAACGAGGATGAAGGCGGAGATGGAGTGACCCAGGCGAGGATGCGATGAACCCGCAGAGCATCCGCATGATCAAGGACAGGCTTGACTTTGTCGAACTTGTGGGCAGGTACGTGCATTTGCGTCCGGCCGGGGAACGATGGGTGGCGCCGTGCCCGTTTCACCACGAGACCAAGCCCTCTTTTCACGTCAATCCCGGGCAGGGTTTTTATTATTGCTTCGGCTGTCAAGCCTCAGGCGACATCATTGATTTTTACGCCCGGATCAACGGCCTGGATTTCAAGCAGGCCGTGGTGCAATTGGCCAGGGAAACCGGAGTGGAGCTGGACTTCGGGCCCATGGACCCCCGGGAAAAAAAGAATCTGGAGGACCGCCAGATTTTTTTGCGGATGTATGCCCAAAGCGCCGAGCATTTTCAGCGAAATCTGGAGTCGAATCGAGGGGAGAATTCGCGCAGGTATCTGCGAGAGCGGAGGGTGAACGCGGAAATGCTCGCCGAATTCGGCATTGGCTGGAGCCGGCCGGACTGGCACGGGCTGGAGGGATTTCTGCGCTCCAGGGGATACGCCAAGGAGCAGGCCGTGACCTGCGGCCTCCTGGTGCAAAACGAGCAGGGCCGGATCTATGATCGGTTTCGGGATCGGATCATGTTTCCGATTCACGACCTGGCCGGAAGGATCGTTGCCTTCGGCGGTCGGGCCATTGACAGCAGTGAACCAAAATATATCAACACTAGTGAAACGCCGATCTATACCAAGGGTGAGCACCTATACGGGCTGCATCAGGCGCGGCGGGCCGTGGTACGGGACAAGCGCGCCCTGTTGACCGAGGGCTACCTGGACGTGGTGGCCTTGCATCAGTTCGGTTTTGCCCAGGCCGTGGGCGTATTGGGAACGGCTCTGACCCACAGTCAGGTCAAACGTTTATCCGGATTCTGCTCCCGGGTGGACCTCGTCTTTGACGGGGACCAGGCCGGGCTCAAGGCTGCGGTGCGCGCCGCGGAAATGTTGCTGGCCCGAGGCGCGCAATGCGCGGTGGTGACCTTGCCGGAGGGCGAAGACGTGGACAGCCTGCTGCACGGTCAAGGGCCGGACGTATTGCGAACAATGATCAGTCAGGCCCGAGACGGTCTGGATTTTTGCCTGCAGACCATCCAGGGGTATTCACCCAGAGAGGTTGTCGACTGGGCGGGCCGTTTCCTGGGTGCCGTGGAAACGGAGGCCCTGCGGGCATTTTATTTGCCGCGAGTGGCGTCCGGCCTGGGCATGTCCGAGTTGGAACTGCGACGTATCCGCCGGAAACCGGACGCGCCTTCCCCGGAACCATCGCCCGCGGTGAAAGACCCGGTCCGGACCCTGACCGCCAAGGAACGCCAGCTGCTGGCTTTTGCGGTGTGTTGCCCGCAGTGGCGGGAACAGCTGGCTTGCGGCGGCATTGCCGGGGTTCTGGAAAACGATTGGGCCAAGGCTTTCTGGGAGAAATTGTCCGGGCTTGGGCAAAACCAGGACCCCTCGGGATTCAGCGCGGAGGAGAAACGTTTTTTCTTCCAGGTCCTGGCCCATGATTCAGCGTCGACAGGCCGGGAAGACGCAGCGGCCTGGGAGGAAGTGCGGGCCTTTTTGGACAAACATCAATTGCGGAACAGACAAAAGAAAATGCTGCAGGCCCTTCGTCAGGCCCAGAATCAAGGCGACGAACGGTCGGTGTCCGAGCTTCTTAAAGCCTATCAAGATCTCGCCAGGGAGGCATGATGAGCAACATTAAAGAGATTCAGCAGATCAAGATGTTGATCGCCGAGGGAACCAAGAAGGGGTTTTTGACCTTTGAGGAGTTGAACAAGGCTTTGCCCTCGGAAATCAGCAAGCCGGAACAGATTGAAGAAGTCATCAATATTTTTGATCAGCTGGATATCACGATTATTGACGCGGGCAAGTTGACCAAGAACATCCTGACCGAGGAAATCGACGAAGAGGCCGCCACGGAACAGGTCGGCGTGCAGTTCGCCGAGGCCGAGGAGGCGGAGTACGCGCCGCGCGGCTCGGATCCGGTGCGCATGTATTTGCGCGAGATGGGAGCAGTCCCCCTCCTGGACCGGGAGGGGGAGGTGCACATCGCCAAGAAGATCGAGGTGGGTGAGCTGGAGGTGCTTTTCGCCCTGGTGGAAGTGCCCGTGGTCATCGAGGAGTTGACGCAGGTCGGCGAGGACCTGAGGCAAGGCCGGATCAAGCTCAAGGACGTGGTCAAGACCATCGAGGAGGACGATCCCTCCGAGGACCAGATGAATCAACGCCAGCGCGTGCTTTTTCTGCTGGAGGAAATTCGCGCCGTGTTCAAGAAGAAGCGCAAGGTCTATCAGAAACTGGACCAGTGCGCTCGATTGGATCGACGGGTGTACGGGCTGCAGAAGGAGATCATGGCCTTCAAGGAAGAGGTGGTCGCTTCCCTGCGGGACATCAAGCTGGAAAAGACCCTCATTGATCGGCTTATTGAGACCGTGGAGGACTATGTCCGGCAAATGCACAACTGCCAGCGCGACATTTCCGCGTACATCCTTTCCGTGGGCAAGAACCTCGGTGAAATCAAGGAAATTTTCGATCTTCTGGACAAAAGGGAAGTGAGTCCCGTGGCCGCGGCCGACGCCTTGAACATGACCATGGACGAATTGTTTTCCTTTAAGGAAATGCTGGCCGGGAAAATGGAGATACTGGAACGGCTGCGGGATCGCTGCCACCATAATGTCCAGGACCTGGAAGAGGTGCTTTGGCGCGCCAAACGCGGCAATGAGGCAGCCCAGCAGGCCAAGCAGGAGCTCATCCGCTCCAATCTGCGCCTGGTGGTGAGCATCGCCAAAAAATACACCAACCGCGGGCTGCAATTTTTGGATTTGATCCAGGAAGGGAACATCGGCCTGATGAAGGCCGTGGACAAGTTCGAGTACCAGCGCGGGTACAAGTTTTCCACCTACGCCACTTGGTGGATCCGGCAGGCCATCACCCGGGCCATTGCCGATCAGGCTCGGACCATACGCATTCCCGTGCACATGATCGAGACCATCAACAAACTGATCCGCACCTCCCGCTATCTTGTTCAGGAGCTGGGCCGCGATCCCTCTCCCGAGGAAATCGCCGAACGCATGGACTATCCCCTGGACAAGGTCAAGAAGGTGCTCAAGATAGCCAAGGAGCCCATTTCCCTGGAAACGCCCATCGGCGAGGAAGAAGACAGCAGCCTGGGCGATTTCATCGAGGACAAGAAGGCCCTGGCCCCGGCGGACGAGGTGGTCAACGCCAAGCTGTCGGAACAGATCGCCGAGATTCTTTCGGAACTAACCCCCCGGGAGGAACAGGTGCTGCGCAAACGTTTTGGGATCGGCGAGCCCTCGGATCACACCCTGGAGGAAGTGGGCAAGCTGTTCAACGTGACCAGGGAACGCATTCGTCAGATCGAAGCCAAGGCCCTGCGCAAACTGCGGCATCCAGGCCGCAGCCAGGTGCTGCGGTCGTTTTACGACGGGTAAACCATGTTTTTCCGTGCTCAAAGCCTGTTGGTGTGCGTGGTATGCATGCTGTGGGCCGCGTTGCTTCATGCCCAGGAGGCCCGAGTAAGGTGGGTGCCGGACGGCGACACGCTGCATTTGGCGGACGAACGCAAGGTGCGCCTGATGGGCATTGACGCACCGGAGATGGCCACGGACCGCGACCCGGAGCAATACTACGCCCGGGAGTCCCGGGAGTTTCTGCAGCGCCTGGTGGAGGGACAGGAGGTTCGTCTGGAAACGGACACCCGGGAACAGGATCGCTACGGTCGGATTTTGGCTTACGTGTATTTGCCTGACGGCCGGATGGTGAACGAGGTGCTGGTGGAGCAGGGTTTTGCCTTTTTTTATCATCATGCCCATCAGGACAGGATACTACAGAAGAAATTGCTGGAGGCCCAGAACCGGGCTATTTTTGCGCGCAAAGGCTTCTGGCCGCGTCTTCTGAGCCTGCCCCAGCCGCCGACCGGCTGGGTTGGCAATCGCCGCAGCAAGCGCTTCCACGACCCGGAAAGCTTTCACGCACAGCAGGTCAGCCAGAAAAACCGGGTGCTGTTTTTTTCCCTGGAACAGGCCTTTCGCGAGGGGTATGCTCCGGCCAGGAACAGTTTTGACTGGCCCGAGGCGGTCAGCAGGTAGTGCTCAAAAAAGGCTTACAGGATATCCGCTCAAGGTGTTTCCAGGCCCGCGGCAACCGCGAAACCCGAACTCATTTGCGACACAAACGTTCCATCTGTGTTTCTGAGCAGAAACAGGGCCTCCACTTCGGGCAGCTCCTCCACCAGCTCCATTCCCTGCGGCATCCCCAGAACCATCAGGCCGGTGGCCAAGGCGTCGGCAAAAGCAGCTGTCTGGGCGGTGACCGTAACGCTGGCGACGTTGTTTTGCGTCGGCTGTCCGGTGCGCGGGTCGAGAACATGGCTGTAGGTGTGCCCGGCATGGATGAAAAATTTGCGGTAGTCCCCGCTGGTGACCACGGCCGTGTCCCGGGGGTGAAGGACCATAAGCACATCGTCCCAGGCCGCGTCCGGAGCCGGCCGGTTCAGACCTACCCTCCATGCCTGGCCGTCCCTGTTGTTTCCGGAAGCCAAGAGGTCTCCGCCGATGTCCACCAGGAAATTGTCAATGCCTTTGAGGCGCAGCAACTCTGCAAGCTGGTCGACGGCATAGCCCTTGGCCACGGCTCCGAAGTCCAGTTGGACGCGGAGGTCTGTTTTGCGCAGCTGCTCAGAGCTCGAGAAATCGATGCGGTCCAGACCGACTGCCTGTAAAATTTGCTGGACATCTTTCAAATCCGGCGGCTGCCACGGCCGGGAATAATCGCGTACAGGGCCGAAGCCCCAAAGGTCCAACAACGGCTTGACCGTGGGGTCAAAAGCGCCTCTGGTCAGTTCATGGACGTGGATCGAGGCGCCAAGGACATTTTGAAAGTCCCGGGAGACGGTAAAGGGCAGGCCGGTTTCAGTGAGGGCGTTGAAGCGCGAGAGTTCGCTGTCAGGGAGGTACACGGACAAAAGGGCATTGATTTCCTCAAGCCGGCGATCAATGTCCGCCTTGAGCTTGGAGCAAGCACCCGCCGGCGCCCCTGTTGCGCGGACAACGAAGACCGTGCCCATGGTCGTGCCCTGGACCAGGAAGTCCTCGTTTTGACGGCATCCCTGTAATCCCGGCAGCAGCAAGACCGCCAGCAGGATTGCTGCGGGACAGAGGCGGCGCGGCGGACTGCCCCGCAGCTCGGGATGAAGAAAGCGCATGATCAGGGCACCTTTGCTCAGTTCATATACCAGCCCAGCACCCGCCAGGAAATTCGCCCATCCGGCCCCACGTCATATTCCAGCCAGAGGTTTCCCCGGACGTGGCCGTCCTCGAATCCGGCCAGAACCCAGCGGTCCGTAAGCACATAAGACTCGCCGGGAATGATGTGCATGGTTCCGCCGAAAAAGGCATCCGCCGGGATCAAATCCGCACGCGAAGCCAGGTCCTGCAACAGATCAAAGACCGGGTTGCGAAGACCCCTGGCCTGTAGCCGGCGCAATTCGAAGTCGCTCAGGCTGGGCTGGACCCGACGCTGGCTCTGCAGCAACGGAGCCATGTTGGCCACATCCAGCTGCTCCCGCAAATTGGCGTTATCCGCCTCGCAGGTCTCCAAGACGTTGTGGGTCCGGCCCAGTTTGAGGGCCAGGACCAGGCAGACAATGGCCAGGGCCGCGGCGGTGGGCCAGGCCGGATTGCTTTTCAAGTGCGATAACAGTGTCTTCATCATTGTGGATTGCTGGCAGGCAATTTCAGGGGATCATTCACCCTTGAGCATTTGTTGACTGTTCAACAGCGAAACCAGAGTCGTCCGGCCAGGTCCCGGACTTCCGGGCGCTTGAGACCCATCTCCCAAAGCCGGTTTTCAACGGCCCATAGATTGATCGACACGCCAAGGGCGCGAATGCGGTCCATGATCCGGCCCAAAAACGGCCAGTCCGGCTTCTTCTCTGCCAACATGGTCAGGAGATGTTCGTTCAGGCGGGCGTTGAACACTTCCAGCGGCTGCCAATGCCGGCGAACGAAATAAAGAAATTCATCAGGCTCTTGAAGCGGCTGGCTGCCCAGCACAAAGGACCAGACCAGGCCGGGGAGATGCGCGCGCCAAAGAGGTTCCTGATTCTGCCCGTCCTGATCCTCCTGCCATTTCAGAAAATGCCCCAGGGCCCTGGCCCCGAATGCCCGCTGAATTTTCCACCACTGCCGGTCCTGCTGCTCCAGCCAGGACAGAACGATCAATTCCTTTCTGTTCCAAGCCAGATCCTTGGCCGTGAAAACGATTTCCGAGACTTCGCCCCGTTCATTGGCGGAAGGACGGACATAAATCGTGTCCGACCATGGACGGTTCAACGGTCCTTCCTCCCAGCGCCAATGAAAGGCTTTGCCCTGATCGTTCCGGAGATGATGCAAACGCCCTTTTCCCAAGCGTTCCGTTGCGGTGGATTTTTCAATGAACAGGGCCAATTGCGTATCAGGCCAGGCCACGGTCAGTTCTTTTGATTCTTCCAGCCGATCCTGGGCCCTGAGCAGCAGCAGACCCAGGAGGGTCCATGCTCCCAGGTTCATGCTCCGGGGCAAAACATGGCTGTCCCAAAGGTCTGCACCGCTGCCCTTGTCCGGAAGATTGGACTGGGCCTGAGCAATGATCCGCAGGAAATCCGGGGCAAAGTCCTCAGCTCCCGTGGCCCTTGCCAGTTCCATGGCCCGCAGGGCGTAGGTCATGGCGTTTAGGGGTTCCACCCGGCTGATCTCATCAAAGAACCAAGCGCAGCTGGCCAGGGAACACATGGCCCATTCCTGCATGGTTAAAAGGTTAAAACCCTGTTGGCGGCGCAAAGGAGACAACCCGGGTTGAAAATAGTCACGGACAAAGTGCTGTGTGTCCATGCCGTCTGCCAGCAATCGACCATACTCCAAAAGTGCCTTGTGCGGGTCCTTGAAAAATTGTCCGCCCGAGGCGAAATAATGGTCATCAATCCGGGCTTTGCAGACCTCCAGGGCATGACGCAGGGGGGTACGCCAGCGCTGGTTCCAGCCCGGGTGCCCTCCATCGGTGCAGCCGCAGTCCGCGCGCCAACGCTCCACCCCGTGGACGCAGCTCCAGGAGGAGGGTTCGTGCAGGAAGACTTGGCGGGTGGGCGGATTCTCGGCCAAGTAGACAGCGTAATTGGTCAATTCCAGACCGTCGCGGCCTTGTTTGGCCTGTTCCAGGGCATAGGCCAGGGCCATTTCTCCAAAGGGAAAATGGTGGCCGTACGTCTCTCCGTCCGTGGCCAGGGACAGCAGACCCGGCCGGGCAGCCTTTGCCAGTCGCTGCCAGAACTGTTCTCCGTTTTCCAGCAACCGTTCAAAAGCCACGGCCCGGGACAGGGGGCCGTGGTAGAAAAACACGGACATGTTGCGGCCGGAGGGCAGAAGGACTGTGTATGGAGAATGGATGTCCAGGCTGGATTCGTTCACTTCAATGCGGTTGTCGCCGTCCAGGTCGGCCACGGCCGCGGCCTGCCTGGGGGCCAGGACCACAAAGCGAAAGCCGGTCTGAACCACGGCTTCCAGGGTGACGGTGTCCACGGCGGCCTCGGGGAGCCACAGCCCCTCCGGATCACGGCCGAAGCGGGTCTGGAAATCGGCTTTGGCCCAGGCCAGCTGGACTTCCTGGTCCAAAGAGGAGGCCAGGGGCATGATCATGTGATGGTGGCATTGGGCCATGGCATTGCCATGGCCCCACCGGCAAACGCTTTGCCGGTCGGCTTCCAGGATCCGGGCGTAGCAGACCGGATCGGCCGTTTCCAGCCAGGAAAGCAGAGTTGGTCCGCAATTGAAGCTGATCCACTCGTAGCAATTGACCATGTCCGTGATCAGTCCGTGGCCGTCCCTGCGCCTGGCCCAGGCCAATGGGGCATACGACGCCGCGAGGATCCGCTGGTTCCAGTTCACGCCGGGAGCCGCGCTGCCTTCGGGCAGAACTTCGCGCAGCCAGGGGTCAATGCGCGGAGGCTGGTAAAAATGTCCGTGGATGCAGATTTTTTTAGGTCCGGTCATGGGTTGTCTCCAGACCTGCGGATAATCGGTGTCGGGCCTCCTGCGGGTTCAGGCCGCGCCTGGCCGCGATGGCCTCCAGGTTCTCTTCGGCGTCGCTGGGTCGAAGATAGAGTGGATCAATGGGATCAAGGGAAAAATGCGCCGCCAGGGCCGCTTCGATTAACTGTTCGGGCCTGGGATGGTCCCAGACCGGATCCAGGATGCGGGCATGCGAAAGGTTCGCGGTCATCAGACTCATGTTGCGGCGCACCCCGCTGCCCAGCACGAAGAGCGACGTTTCAGCCATGCCTGTAAGCAGGCTTGGGGCGTCCATGGACATGACCTGGGGAGGGCACACGGGAACCAGGTTCGGGACGGTGAACACCTGGACGTGCACCAGGCATTGGCGGGCATGGGTGAGCACGGCCAGGCGGCCTTGCAGCAGCAAGGCCGGGCCAGAGGCCAACAGGGGCAGGTAGTCCAGTCCGGCCAGGGGCAAATTCGCGCCAAAAGCAAGTCCGTAAGCCGTGGCCAGGCAGAGCCGCAGGCCGGTGAAGCCGCCTGGACCGCGCACGCAGGCAACGCCTTCAAGATCAAAGATCTTCAGCTTCAGCGAAGTCAGGATTTGATCCAAGGCCGGCGCCAAGTGGCGCATGGCCCGGCCGGGCACTACCCAGTCCTGGTGCGCCAGAAGGTCACCGTCCCTGGCCAGGCAGAGCTGCAGGCGATCCTCGGCGCAGTTCAGGATCAGCAAAAGGCCGGCGAATTTTCGCGGCCGGTCGGGGTCATTTGAAAAAACGGTGGATGTCATTGAACACGGCAAAGGTCATCAGCGTCACCAGAAAAGCGATTCCGATCTTATAGGCGATGGCCTGCAGCCTGGGGCTCAAGGGTTTGCCCATAATGGTCTCCAGCGTGTAGAAAAGAATGTGACCGCCGTCCAGTACCGGCACGGGCAGCAGGTTGAGCAGACCCAGGTTGATGCTGATCAGAGCGGTCAGAGCCAGCAGGCTGGCCAATCCCATGGAGGCCTGCTCGCTGACGAGCTGGGCGATGAGGATGGGGCCGCCGATGGTGTCCACGGGGATGATCCGTTCAATGAGCTTGATGATCCCCTGTACTGTCAGCGCAACAATGGCCCAGGTCTGGTGCAGCCCCGCCACCAGCGCGGTTCCCGGGCCCATGGGGATGAAGCGGGAGTCGCCCGAGGCGGTGATCCCCAACATGGCTACCTTGACGTCTTCGCCGAAAATGTTGTGGCGCGTCTCCACGCGGGGTCGGGCCGCGATTTCCAGCTGCTTTTCCTCCCGGAGCACGGTCAGCGTGAGGGGTTGGGCCTCTGATTGCTGGATGATTTCGGAAAGTTCTCGGAAGAAGGCAATCTCCTGGCCGTCAACGGCCAGGATTGCGTCGCCGGGTCGCAGGTCCGCTGCCTCGGCCGGGCTGTTTTCCATGACCTGACCGACCACGGGCAGAAGCTCCTGCTGGCCGTGAAACCAGAACAGCCCCCAGTAGATGAGAAAGGCCAGGACAAAATTGAAGATCGGTCCGGCCGCGACCACCAGGATGCGCTGCCAAGGCGGCCGCAGGCTGAAGCTCTCCTCGGGGCGGATGCCCGCAGGCAGTTCCTCGTCCGGATTGTCTCCGGCCAGCTTGACATATCCGCCCAAAGGCACTGCTGAAAGGCGGTATTCCGTTCCCTTGCGCAGAAAACCGAAAATCTTTGGTCCAAAGCCCAGAGAGAACACGGGCACGCCGATGCGTAACAACCGGGCCACGAGAAAATGCCCCAGTTCGTGAAAAAAAATCAGCAGACCCAGGACAAGAACAACAGCGAGAACACTTTGCATGCGATGAACTCAATTTTCAAGAATCGTTAGGGGTTGGCCATGGATTGCACATATGCCCGGGTGCGCGCGCTCAGTTCCAGAATGGCTTCCAGATCGTCGACCGCATGCCCGGAATGGCGGTCCAGGGCTTTTTGGATCAGGTTGGCCACCTCCAGATAGCGGATTTTTTCCTGCAGAAACAACTCCACGGCGGCCTCGTTGGCGGCATTGAGCACCACGCAATGGCTTTGCCCGGCTAAAAAGGCCTGTTTGGCCAGATCCAGACACGGAAAGAGTGTGGACCGAGGCGCTGCAAAGGTCAAGGATGCGGTCTGCAGCAGATTCAGCGGTGCAAGACTCAAAGCCATCCTGTGGGGATATCCCAGGCAGTGGGAGATAGGCACGCGCATGTCCGGCGGCCCGAGGTGCGCCAAAAGGGAGCGGTCGATGAATTCCACCAGGGAATGGATCAGGCTTTGCGGATGGATCACGACATCCACATCCTCCAGGGACAGGCCGAACAGGTGGCAGGCTTCAATGACTTCCAGGCCCTTGTTCATCAGGGTGGCCGAGTCCACGCTGATTTTGGCGCCCATGGACCAGTTGGGATGGCTCAAGGTCTGCTTTACGGTGACTATGGCCAATTCCTGCTCGGACAGGTCCCGAAACGGACCGCCGGATGCGGTGAGGATGATGCGCCGCAAATCCCTGGCCTGTTCGCCGTGCAGGGCCTGGAACACCGCGTTGTGTTCCGAGTCCACGGGCAGGATCGCGGCCCCGGTTCTGGCGCAGATGTCACGGAACATCCGGCCCGCCAGGACCAGGGATTCCTTGTTGGCCAGGGCGATGATTTTCCCGGCCCGGGCCGCAGCCAGGGTCGCGGGTAAACCGGCCGCCCCCACCTGGGCGCTGAGCACCATTTCAGCTTCAGGCAGACAGGCAAGACGCTCGTATCCTTCCCGGCCATGGACGATTTCAGGGCAATAGTCTTGGGGCAACATACCTGCAAGCCGGGCGGCGACGTCCTGGTTCAGGACCGCCAAAAGCGGCGGGCGCCAGGTCAGGGCCTGGGAGACCAGCAGGCGGGCATTGCGGCCGGCGGCCAGTCCAAGAATCTGAAATTGCTTCGGGTGTTCGGTCAGGACCTGCAGGGCGCTCTGTCCGATGGAGCCAGTGCTGCCGAGGATGACCAGCTTGCGAGGGACCTGGAAATCATCCGGCGGCAACGGGCTGATGTATTGGGAACCGGTGTGCTGGGGCATGAGGGAACGGGTGCAACAGTTATAAAGGCAGCGGTTCACAAACCCGTGTTTCGCTGGGGCGGGCTTTCGTGTTTGTGCGCGTTCTTGCGCTCAACGGGCATCTGGTCTTTGGAGCTTGATCATGTTCATCATCCGAAAAAAGGATGAAAAAGACGCAGCAGAGCATAGGCCGGCAGGACGAAAAGCAGGCTGTCGATGCGGTCCAGCAGGCCCCCGTGGCCGGGCAGAATTGTACCGGAATCCTTGATTTCCCGGGAGCGTTTCAAGGCGGATTCAAAAAAGTCGCCTGACTGGGCCGCCAGGTTCAAGGTCAGGCCCAACCCCAGCAGAGGCAGCACCCCGGCCTGGCCCCAGATTTTCCCGATGACCAGGCAGGCCAGCATGCATGCTGCAAGGCCGGCGACACTGCCGATCCAGGTTTTTTTCGGACTGATGGCCGGCCAGATGCGTGTTTTGCCCCAGGAGGATCCGGCGTAAAACGCAGCTGTGTCCGAGACAAAGGCCGCGGCAATGACCAGAAGCAGTTCCGGCCAGAAAAATCCAAGGGCCAAGTGCAGCAAAAGCGGCACGTAACAGCATCCCAAAAAAAGGGTTTGCACTTGCCTGAAATCACAGTTCTCAGGAGCGCGGCTGTAGGCGACAAGAAAGACAAGACTGAACAGGCAAAATGCCAAAGCCAGGGCGAGCAAAGGCTCCAGACCCAGACCTGCGGTCAGTAAAAAAAGACTCCCGACCCCGATGCCGGCCAGTTTCCAAGCGATCCTTTCATGAGGCCAGAACATGGAGTAGAACTCCCATTGTCCCAGCGCGGAAAGAAGCAATATGAGCAGGAGAAGGGGCGTTCCCCCGTGAAAAAGCACCCAGAGCAGCAGGGGCAGCGGCAGCAGTGCGGTGAGCAGCCGCTTATGGTGGGAGGAGAGGATCATGGGGCCTCATTGTTTGCGTCGGCATGGTCCAGTCCACCGAAGCGCCGCGAGCGTTGCGCGTATTCCTCCAGGGCTTCGTGCAGACGGGTTTCGTCGAAATCCGGCCAGTGTACAGGGGTGAAGTAGAATTCGCTGTACGCTGCCTGAAAGAGCAGAAAATTGCTTAAGCGCTGCTCCCCGCTGGTGCGGATGATCAAGTCCGGGTCAGGCTGTCCGGCTGTGTCCAGGCTGTCGGCAAAGCGCTGGATGGTGATGTCCGCCGGGGTTGCTCCCTGTTTAAGAAGCCGGACGCAGGCTCGGACGATCTCGTCGCGTCCGGAGTAGTTCAGGGCCAGGTTCACGGTCATGGATTGGCAGTGTCCTGTTTTTGCGCACACGTGTTTCAACGCTTGGCGCAGGGCAAAAGGCAGGGCCGACCATTCCCCGAGCACATGAAGGCGGATGTCTTGCTCCACCAGGGAATCCATCTCCTCGTGCAGGTATTTGACAAGCATGTCAAAGAGAAACGCCACCTCTTCCCTGGGACGGCGCCAATTTTCCCTGGAAAAGGTATAAAAGGTGATAAACGGGATGCCTAATTTACGGCAGGCCGTAACAATAGCCCGGGCTGACCTGGTGCCGGCTTTATGGCCTTCGGTGCGCGGCAGGCCGTGATGCGCGGCCCAGCGGCCATTGCCGTCCATGATGAAGGCAATGTGTTCAGGAAGTCGAGGCACAAGCAGTTCAGATCTCCATGATTTCCTTTTCCTTGGAGCTCAAGGCGGCATCGGCCCTGGCAATGTATTCATCGGTCAATTTTTGCACATCGTCCTGGAACTTGTGCAGCTCGTCCTCGGTGATTTCCTTGTTTTTTTCCTGCCTTTTCAAGTCATCGTTGGCGTCCCGGCGGACATTGCGTATGCCGATCTTGGTGTCCTCGGTGAATTTCTTGGCCACCTTGGCCAACTCCTTGCGGCGTTCCTCTGTCAGTGGAGGAATGTTCACCCGGATGGCCTTGCCGTCATTGATGGGATTGAGCCCCAGTTCGGACCTTTGAATGGCCTTTTCCACGTCCTTGAATGCGGCCCGGTCCCATGGCTGGATGGAGATGGTCCTGGAGTCCGGCACGGAAATGGAAGCCAGTTGTTCAATGGGAGTGAGCGTCCCGTAATAGTCGACCTTGATTCCTTCAAGCAGGGCCGCTGAGGCGCGGCCGGTGCGCAGACGTCTGAATTCCCTGTCCAGTCCCTGCAGTGTTTTTTCCATTCGCTGTCTGCTGTCGTTGAGTACGGATGCCATGGCTATTCCCCTCCTTTAACCAGAGTTCCGGTGGTCTCTCCGAGAACCACGCGCTTGATGTTGCCCTTGGTGAAAAGGTTGAAAACCACGATGGGCAGGGCATTGTCCATGGCCAGGGAAATGGCCGTGGAGTCCATGACCCGCAGCCGTTTTTTGAGCACGTCAATATAGGTGATCCGGGTGAACAGGCTGGCGTCTTCAAACTTTTGGGGGTCCTTGTCAAAGACGCCGTCCACCTTGGTGGCCTTGAGGATGGCCTGGACCTTGAGTTCAGCCCCCCGGAGCACGGCGGCCGTATCCGTGGTGAAAAAAGGATTGCCTGTCCCGGCCGCGCAGATGACCACCCGTTTTTTCTCCAAATGGCGGATGGCCCGGCGGCGGATGTAGGGCTCGGCCACCTGCTGCATGGGAAAGGCGGTCATAACCCTGGTGCTCAATCCGAGTTTTTCCAGGCCGTCCTGTACGGCCAGGGAGTTGATAACCGTGGCCAGCATGCCCATATAATCCGCCCCGGCCCGATCCATCCCCTGGGAAGCAGCGGCCAGGCCGCGAAAAATGTTGCCCCCACCGATGACCAGGGCTAATTCAATACCCAATCCGGCGACGTCCACGATCTCCTGGCAAAAGGTATCAATGGTCGACGGGTCAATGCCGAAATTGTTGGGGCCGGCCAGGGCCTCGCCGCTGATTTTGAGCAACACCCTGGGATAGCAGAGGTCCGGCATGGGAATTACCCCGCGTCCTCGCCCAGGCACAGCCGGATGATGCGACCAACCTGAATATTTTCTCCCAAGATCGCGATGGTTTCAGTGATCAGGTCCTTGACCCTTTTGGAATCGTCTTTGATGTAGGGCTGTTCCAGGAGGCAGACTTCCTGAGTGAACTTTTTTATGCGGCCTTCAACGATTTTGGGGATGATGTTTTCCGGCTTGCCCTCGTCGCGGGTTTGCTGGGTGTAGATCTGACGTTCCTGTTCCAGCACGTCCACGGAAATGTCCTCCGGTGCAACGCATAATGGCGTGGTGGCCGCAACCTGCATGGCCAAATTCTTGGCCAATTCCAGGAATGTTTCGTTTTTGGCCACAAAATCGGTTTCGCATTTCAGTTCCACCAGTACTCCGATTTTCCCGGTGGAGTGAATATATGAACCGATAAACCCCTGGGTAGTGGCCCGCCCGGATTTTTTATGGGCCTTGGCCAGCCCTTTTTCCCGCAACCACAGGAGGGACTTTTCCTGGTCCCCGCTGCATTCCTGCAAGGCTTTTTTACAGTCCATCATGCCGGCGCCGGTTTTCTCGCGCAGCTCTTTTACCGATTGTGCTGAAATGCTCATTTAGTTTTCCTCCGTGCTCATTGCTTCGCCGGTGATCGTTCCGGCTTCAGGTGCTTCGGCCTCTGCTTCTTCCTTCGCCTTTTCGGCCGCGCCGGCCATGTCGCTCATCCGGGCGGCTCCCTCGATGCAGGCTTCGGCAATGCTGGAGGAAAACAGCTTGATTGCCCGGATGGCGTCGTCATTGCCGGGGATGATGAAGTCGATGATGTCCGGGTCGCAGTTGGTGTCCACCACGCCGACCACGGGGATGTTCAGCTTGCGGCATTCCTGGACGGCGATGGCTTCCCGGTTGGGGTCGATGACAAAGGCGGCCTGGGGCAAAGATTCCATGTCCTTGATGCCGCCCAGGGCAAGATTGAGCTTTCCGACCTCGCGCTCCATGCGCACGATTTCCTTTTTGACGAAGCGATTGATGGTGCCGTCCTCGAACATGGCTTCCAGCTTCTTGAGGCGGGCGATGCTGCTGCGAATGGTCTGGAAGTTGGTCAGGGTGCCGCCCATCCAGCGGTGAGTAACGGAGAACATACCGCCACGGACTGCTTCCTGCTTGATGGTTTCCCGGGCCTGAGGCTTGGTGCCCACGAAAATGACCTTGCCTCCTTGGGCCACGGTTTCAGCGATGAAATCGTAGGCCTTCTGGAACATTTTCACGGTCTGCTGCAGGTCGATGATATGAATCCCGTTGCGCGCGCCAAAGATGTAGGGCCGCATTTTTGGATTCCAGCGCCGGGTCTGGTGACCGAAATGTACGCCGGTTTCCAGCATCTGCTTCATTGTCACATACGCCATGGTTGACTCCTTTCCGAATGGGTTTGCCTCCATCCCCGGCCTTGAACCCGTCCGCTTCCGCCCCAAGCGAAAGACCCCCGGGCCACTCGAGGATGTGTGAATTTTGAAACGCGTGTCAATAAGTCATATTCGCGTTGGTGGCAAGTGCAGGGACAAGGCGAACAGACCTTCGTGAAAGTCGTTTGCAAGTGTTTCAACATGGCCAAAAAGAGGTCTGCCCTGAATATGTTTATCTCGCACTGCAAACTTCCTTGCTGCCTGCGCAGGCCAAACCAATGCGATCAATAATACCGGAGATCAAGGGAAATCGTCAGGCTTTGTTTTTGCCAATGCAGGACAAGTTCGGTCAGGCACTGCCCGCCGGAGAGGGGAAGGACGTCCGCGACCACGGATCAGTTTTCCAGCCGTGCCGGGTGCAGCCCCGCATGGTTTGGAAACATCCTATGAACGGGCAAGTCCCCCTGATCCCGGACGCACCCCAGGAGGCTAGGCCCGGTAGATCCTGCCAGGGGAATCCGGAAAAAATCCGCGGGTGTCCAGCAGGGGAGCATTTAAGGCGGAAAGATTGATGTCCTTGTACTGGGCGTGCCCCGTACACAGGATGATCAGGTCGTAATCGTCGGAAACAGGACTGGATCTGCGTCCAGCGTAGCATGCATACTCCCGGCTTGGTCGAATTTCCGGCACATGAGGATCGTTGTACATCACCTGCGCTCCCTTCTGCTCCAGCAGGGACATGATGCGGTAAGTGGGAGACTCGCGGTCATCATCCACCCCGGCCTTGTAGGCCAGCCCCAGGAGCAATATTCGGGCTCCCTTGAGCGCTTTGTGCCGGTCGTTGAGCACATCCGCAGCCCGCTGCACGACGAAATAGGGCATGGATGTGTTGATTTCCCCGGCCAATTCGATGAATCGCGTGGCCACATCGTATTCCCTGGCCTTCCAGGTCAGGTAGAACGGGTCGATGGGGATGCAATGACCGCCCAGACCGGGGCCCGGATAAAAGGGCATATAGCCGAAAGGCTTGGTGGACGCAGCCCGGATGACCTCGAAGATGTCGATGTCCATCTTCATGAATGCGACCTTCAATTCATTGACCAGGGCGATGTTCACGCTCCGAAAGATATTCTCCATGAGCTTCACCGCTTCGGCGGCCTTGGTGGAAGATACAGGCACTACTTGGTCGATGACCTGACCGTAGAGTGCCAAGCCCGCTTCCAGGCAGGCCGGAGTGCTGCCGCCGCAGACCTTGGGAATGGTCCGGGTCCGGAAGTCCGGATTGCCGGGATCTTCGCGTTCCGGGGAGTACACCAGAAAAATATCCCGGCCCACGGAAAAGCCGGCCTTCTCGATGCGCGAACGCAGTTCTTCCTCCGTGGTTCCGGGATAGGTGGTGGACTCCAGGCAGACCATCTGCCCGAGACGCAGATGGGGCAAAATTTCATCAAGGGAAGCGATGACATAGGAAAGGTCCGGCTCGCGATGGCTGTCCAGGGGAGTGGGCACGCAGAGGATCAGAACGTCCGCCTCCCTGGCCCGGGAAAAATCCGTGACAGCCTCGAAACGGCCTTTCTGCACGGCCTGTTTGATCGGCTGCGAGGGGATGTGCCGGATATAGCTCTGCCCTGCCATCAACTGGACTGTTTTTCGTTCATCAACGTCCAGTCCCAGCACGGGGTAGCCTACTTCCAGGAAACGCAAAGCCAGTGGCAGTCCGACGTAGCCCAGGCCGATGACGCCGATGACGGCTTGTCGCTCGGCAATGCGGGTTTTGAGATCTTCAAGGATGTTCATGGGATTGTTTGTCTGGGGTTGGGGCAATGCTTTCATGGTTGGACAGCCATGGGCCACGGGCAGCTGCCCAGGGGCATGTCCGACGGCTTGTCGTTCGCGAATAACGAATAACCCTTTATATTGTCTGAAAAAACATGTCGTACAATATATGTGAGGGGTCCTAGATCGAAACCAGGAAAGGTGTCAAGACGGAGGCAACGATCTCCGGGACGATCATGGCGTGAAAAGGCTCGGTCTGATCCGCTTGGTGATCATTGCAGCCCAAACAGTTTCAGACATATCCAGCAAAAGGAGGCCGCGAGAGCCTGATGCGAACTTGGCTGAGCCGCGATGGAAAATTGTTGGTCAACCGTTTTCCCGGCCGGACAGAGGAGATTTGCCAGATACGAACAAGGCTAGATGTAATCCCCGCGGTCAAACTTGATGCGTTCGGTCACGGCCAACACTTCCAGCTCGTCAAGCATGCTTCGCAATCCCGTTTCAGAGGCTGCTCCGCCGCTTTGAGGCCAGTTTTCCTTCAGCTCCCCGATTTCAGTGGATATGCGACTGAGCAGATCATGGGCCCCGCGCAGTCCTTGAGGCGCCGACGCCAGCTGGTGGGCATAATTTTCCCATTGCGAGAGCAGATTGTCGATGGCATCCATGGCCTTGGTCTCGGATTCCGGGGGGGTGGCGAGAGGGAAAAGCATTTGTGTCGCGTGCGGGTGCATGGCCGGTCCGGATCCCGACAACCGGTCCGAAGTTTTTGATGCCTGTTCCCGTGGCACGGACGCAGCTTTCTTGGCGGCCCGGGAAAGCAGCTCATCAAAGGATTCGCCAGCCTTGCCAATTTTATGAACATCCCTTTCCGCATCTGGTTTGAGGGCCGCTAAGTGATCAGGATTGATCTTCATGGGATAGACTCCTGTGAAGGTGAAACCAATATGCTTAAAGCGAATGCAAATTGATTGCCAATTGTTCTATGACGGTGCCTTTGATTTACACCGGGGGCATGAACAGACCCGTCAGCCACGAACCGTAGAGAATGTAAATCATGGCGCCAAGACTCAAAAAAGGGCCAAAAGGGATTCTGGTTTGCATGCCCTGATGGGCATTTTTTGCCATATAACCGAGGCTGGCTGCAAGGGCAGTGAACGCGGCCAGGAAAATGAGCAGGGGCAAACCCTGCCAGCCCACCAGGGCTCCGAGCAAGAGCATCAGTTTGATGTCGCCGGAACCCAGTCCCTCCACGCGGCGGATCAGGTAATACCCCTGTTGCAACAGCCAGAAGCCGCCTGCTCCGATGACCGCGCCGAGCAGAGAGTCCTGCCAAGGCATGCCCACCAAAAAAACCATGCCGCAAAAGGCCAGCACGGCGCCAGGCAGGGTGAACACGTCCGGCAGGATGTACTCGGCAAAATCGATGAAGCTCATGATAATCAAGAGTCCCCCGACGACCATGTATACAAGCCAATCCCAGCCCAGGCCGAACTGGAGGGCAAGAAGCAGGGCCCACAGCCCGGAGAGGCCTTCCACCAGTGGGTAGCGCAGACTGATGGGACTGTTGCAACCGCGGCACCGGCCTCGCAAAAGCAGATAACTGAGAAGGGGGATGTTTTCCCACCAGACCAAGCTGTGCCCGCATTTTGGACAATGAGAGGCCGGCCGGACAATGGACTGGCCGGTCAGGTAGCGATGGATACAGACATTGTAGAAACTGCCCAGCACCAGGCCGAGAAACATGGAGGCAGTGGAGAAAAAAGAAATATCAACCATAGGACGGTCACGGCACCATGGGGGCGGCTGA
Organism: Desulfonatronum sp.; assembly: GCA_011049455.1. Taxonomy (GTDB): domain Bacteria; phylum Desulfobacterota; class Desulfovibrionia; order Desulfovibrionales; family Desulfonatronaceae; genus Desulfonatronum. The sequence continues at coordinate 41,349 of DSBL01000005.1, forward strand.
AAGCCCTAATTCTGGGGCCAAGCCGAGCATCAGGTTGGCGTTGGCCAGGGCCTGGCCGGACGCGCCGCGGCAAAGATTGTCAATGGCGCTGACGATAATCAGGCGGTTGGTGCGCGGGTCCACCAGAATACCGAGATCGCAGAACATGGTCCCGCGCACGTTCCGGGTTTCCGGCCACGTGCCCAGGGGCAGTACGCGCACCCAGGAGGCGCCTAGGGCAGCGCCATGCATGGCATAAAAATCGCTGTATATTGCCAGCACCTCTTGGGCGTTCACGGACCTGGCCAAGCGGGTGTACACCGTGGACAAAATGCCCCGGCCAAGGGGCAGGATGTGCGGATTGAAAGACAGGTTTATCTGGACTTGGGCCAGCCGGCCTGCTTCCTGCTCCATCTCCGGGGTATGGCGGTGGTGGCCCAGATTGTAGGCCCGGAAGGAGTCGTGCATCTCGCAGAACATGGTGGCCGTAGACGGCTTGCGGCCCGCGCCCGTAGCCCCGGACTTGGAGTCTGCCACGATTCCGTCGGCTTCCGCCAGACCGTTGTTCAGGGCCGGGGCCAGGGCCAGGATAACGCTGGTGGGGTAGCAACCGGGGTTGGCCACCAGTTTGGCCTGGGCGATATCATGATGATACAGTTCGGGCAGGCCGTACACGGCCTGGGCCAAGAGGTCGGCGTGACGGTGTTTCAGGTTGTACCATTGAACATAGACCTGAGGATCGCGGAGACGAAAGTCCGCGCTCAGGTCCACGACGCACACGTTTTTGGCGACCAGCTCCGCGGCCATGTCCATGGCAGTGCCGTGGGGCACGGCCAGAAAGACCAAGTCGCAGTTTGCGGCCAACTCGTCCATGTCCGGAGCGGTAATGGTCAAGCCGGCCAGCTTTGTGCAGCCCAGGTGGGGCAAAACGTCAGCGAGAAGCTTGCCGGCCTCGGAACGCGAGGTGGCCTTGACCAACTCCATTCTCGGGTGTCCGGCCAACAACCGGCACAATTCCATACCCGTGTACCCGGCCACGCCCACGAGTCCCACAGCAATTGGTTTCATGTTTTTCTCTCAATCATCATGTGTTTTTGAAACGTTGGAAAGAACAGTTGCCAGGGCGCAAGAATAACACTTGACCGAAACGCATTGTGCGTCCAAGGGTTGGGATTTTCTTGCGCCCACGCTGCCTGGGAATGCTGAACAATTTTATCATGAGGCTTTCTGGACATATTTCATTCGCAGCTCGAACAGCATGTCCTTGAGCAGCTTGGCTTCCTCGGCGTTTAAATTGCCCCTGGTCTTCTCCGCAAGCATGGCCAGAATGTCGATGGTGTGCTTGGCCATGAGAATGTTTTCCATGGGCTTGCCGGTTTCCGGGTCCGGCACTTCGCCCAAGTGCATCAGGGCCGAGGAACTCAGGGACAAGACAAACGTGGGAAAGCAGACCTGGGGCATGGTGCACCCCGCAAACGCTCCCCGTCCGGCTTTTTCATCGGCCCGGGCCCGGTTCACGGCGGATTCTCCCTGTTCTTGCTCCTGGGCCCCTTTTTCATCCATTTGTATGCGGCGATCCACAACCTTGAATTCTTCCATGGCGCACCTTCCTTTGAATCATGAACATTGCGATAATACTTGATCAAGCCACAGGGGCGTTAAGACATGCGCCCCTTATTTCACTTTGTGCCACGGCCCGACAATGCCGTCTACTCATGGGCTAGGGCCCAGTTGGCGCCAGCCCCCCAATCCACAGCCAGGGGGACCTTCAACTTCGTTACGGACGACATCAATTCCTCCACTCGAGCCCCGACCTGCTCGGCCGTTTGCTCGGGCGCTTCCAATACCAATTCGTCATGCACCTGGAGAATCATGCATGCCTGGAGATTTCTCAAAACCTGATCCTGGTGAACGCGGATCATGGCCATCTTGATCACGTCCGCGGCGCTGCCCTGGACCACGGTGTTGATGGCCATGCGCCGGGCGGCCTGGACTAAATTTTCGTTGCGCGAATGAATGTCCGGCAAGATCCGTCTGCGTCCGGCCAAGGTAAAGACGGCACCTTGCTGCTTGGCTTCATCCACGACCCGGTCGTAAAATTCCCGAACCTTGGCCAGTCTGCTGAAGTATAATGCAATAAAATCCTTGGCTTCCCGCAGGCTGATGTTCAATTCACGGCCGAGTTTTTGCGGACCCATGCCGTAGAGCAGTCCGAAATTGATGGTTTTGGCTTTACGCCGTTCATCCGTCGTTACTTGCCCGGGTTCCTTGGCGAACAGGATGGCGGCGGTGCCGGCATGAATGTCCGTGCCCTGCGCAAAAAGTTTAAGCAGATGCGGATCCTCGGAAAGATGGGCCAGAATGCGCAGTTCGATTTGCGAATAATCCGCGCTGACCAGGTGATGCCCATGCGGTGCGGTGAAGCAGGCCCGCATCCGACGGCCATGGAGACCTCGGATGGGAATATTTTGCAGATTGGGGTTGCTGCTGGACAAGCGGCCCGTGGCTGTGGCCAGCTGATTGAAGGTGGTGTGCAGGCGGCCCGCGGCATCGGTCAATTTGGGCAAAGGCTCCAGGTAGGTGGAGCGCAGCTTCTCCAGTTTCCTGTATTCCAGGATCTTCGGGACAATGGGGTGGGCCGAGGCCAGTTTTTCCAAAACTTCATTGTTGGTGGAGCGGCCTCCGCCGGGTGTTTTGCGACCGGTCTTCAGACCCAGACATTCGAACAGAACCTCGGCCAATTGCTGGCTGGAGCGCAGGTTGAACGGTTTGCCGGCATGGTCAAAGACGGCTTGAGAAGCGCGCTTAAGATTTATGCGCACTTCATCCAGAAAGGCGTTCAGCGCATGCTGGTCAAGCATGATGCCGGCCTGCTCCATGTCCACAAGCACCGGGATGAGCGGCATTTCCAGACTGGTCAGAAGATTGCGGAATCCGGTCTGATTGGTTTTTTGTTCCAGAATCGCACCCAAACTGAGCAGCAGCAAGGCCGGTAGATCCGAGTCAGACCGGTTTGGGATGTCAGGGAGTTCGTGTTGAAAGGCGCGGGCCAGGGAATCCAACCCATAGTCCCGCTCTGCGGGTTGGAGCAGGTAGGCGGCCAGGCTGACGTCGAAGCGGTGGTCCATGCCCACTTCGGCCCAGGCCGGGTTGGAATGGAGCAAATCCTTCCAGGAAAGGGCGATCACCAAGTCGGCGCGGCACAGTGCGCCGGCCAGGGCTTTCGTCGCCGCGGCCATGGTTTGATCTTTGGTGGCGGACCAGGAGCGCTCCGCGTTGTCGAACGCCAGACGCCATTCCTTTGCCTCGGGCCATATGGCAACCCGCTTGCCGGAAAAATCCGGCAACTCGGACAGTGGAATACGCGGGATGGCGGGGGAGGGCGAGGTCTTTTGCGCTTCAAGGGCTGGATTATCCGCGACAATGCGAGGAGATTGCGTGATTGCCGGCTTTGAATCAGGCAAGACTTCACGTACCAGGGATCGGAACTCATATTCCTGGAAAAATTGGCGCAATGCTTCAGCCTGCATGGGGCGGCAACGGTAGGCGGAAAGATCAGTGGCGGCATCCAGGTCCGTGCGAAGTCGGGTCAATTCGCGATACAGAAAAATATTTTCCAGGTTGGGGCTGATTTTTTTCAGCTCCTTGGGCGAGAGCCGGGCCATGCCGTCTTGCAGATCTTCCAGCCCAGGGAAGCGCTGCATCAATGCCTGGGCCGTTTTCGGGCCGATTCCGGGGATGCCGGGGATGTTGTCGCTGCTGTCGCCGACCAGGGCTTGATAGTCCGGCCATTGTTCCGGACGCATGCGAAAGGTTTGATCAAAGGATTCCAGGGTGATCAGCTTTTCATTTTTATGACCAGGATCCCAGATGGCCACGTTGCTGTCCAGGCATTGCAAGAGGTCCTTGTCCGAGCCGACAATGACCACCGGACGTTCCCGCTTGAAACGCGCACAGGCGCTGGCAATGAGATCGTCGGCCTCCGTCCCCTCGGAAACCACGGTGGTCAAACCCAAAAGATCAACGCCCTGCAAAAGTGGTGCTATTTGTTTGATCAGATCCTCCGGGGCCTTGAGACGCTGGGCTTTGTAGGCGGGAAAACGCTTATGACGGAAGGTGGGACCGGGACCGTCCATAAAAAAGCCGGCATATGCGGGGCGTTCCTCGCGGCGGAGTCGCAAAAGCATGCGCAGCACGATGAACAGAGCGTTGGTGGGGAAGCCGTCGGAGCGTTTCAGGTCCGGGTAGGCATAAAACCCTCTGTATAAAAATGACGTGCCGTCGATTAAAAAAATCGGATCCTTGTCCAAATTCAGGCGTTGGGCCAACAACATGGAGAATTATCTCCTTGGGAGGCGGGATTTGCAGGAGCGGAGGCGTTCCCAGACAAATTCCTCGGGACTGTTTTCCGCGAGGGCTTCCAGAGGAATTTCAGCCCTGGCCATGGTCGCGTGACCTCCGGCCGACCCTATGTCGTCGAACAGGGCCGAAGCAATTTGGCCCATGTCCTTGCGCAGACCGTCGCCCCGGAAAATCAAAACCAGGGTGTCGTTGTAGATGCCGCAAGCCAAGGTCCAGGAGATGCCATAGACCCGTAAGAGGAAGTCCGCCAAAATGACCAGGATGTCCGGCGAGTCCAGTTGCCCCATGAATACGTGCAGACAGTCGCGGGAGACGCGCAGCTTTCGAAAGGCCAGGGAAAAATATTTCAACCACTCCAGCCGGAATTCGCTACGGGAGATCTTGCGCAACAGGGAGTGGTTGGCGAATCGGCTTAGATAACGGAAGGCGCGGACGTCAGAGTCCAGAAATTGGCGCTCAAAGCTCTGGGTATCGGTCTTGATGCCGTAGAGCAGGGCTGTGGCCAGCAGTTCGCCGGGACGGATCTTGAGGCTTTGCAGATATTCCGTAAGCAGGGAACTGACCGCGCCGTAGGCAGGCTGAATTTCCACGAATTCGGCCTGCACCGGGTACTGTTCCGACAAGGGGTGATGATCGAAGACCAGGCTGAAGTCGTATCCCTGGAAACCGGAGTGATGATGGGGCTGGGAATCAACCAGGGCGAAACGATCATACTGGGCCGCGACGTTGGGCGTCAATCGCTGCACAGGAATGCGCAGGGTTTTGATCATGGTCAGGTTGTCCGGCCGGGAGATCTCGTTGACCTGGGCGCAGTCCACGGCAGCCACGCGCCGGGCCATGATTCTGCGCAGAGCCATGGCCGAGGCGAGAGCGTCGGGATCGGCGTTCATCATGATCAGCCAGCGGTCTGTCTTGCGCAGCAACCCAAGCAGTTGACTGGTCCGGGCTTCCAGTGCTCTGATGGAGGCCATTTCAGGATCCCCCCTTGAGTCGCATGGTCTGACCGGCAACCACCAGCAGAACCTCCTGGGCCAATGCGGCTACTTCTTGATTGAGCAGGCCCAGGGAGCGAACAAAAGCCCTGCTCTGGGCGGCCGCCTGAAGGGGCCCCAGACCAACTTCCAGGCTGACCATGATCAGGTCGATGGGCAGACCACTATCGAGCAGTTCCAGCAGATCGGATTTGCGGGCGTGTTCCTGTTTTTTTTGGATGCAGGAAAACAGCCAGAAATCCAGGCTGTCCACGAGGATCGTCCCCCCTTGGGAAGCTTCGTCACGCAACACGCGAGCCAGATCCACGTCCGACTCCCTGACCGGGATGTGCGGCGGCCGGTTTTTACGATGCGCATTGATCCGGCGGCGCATTTCCATGTCCTGGGCCACGGCCGTGCCCACGAATGCATGCGGTGCCGGGGATTGCTGAAGATACTCAAGGGCTGTGGCTGATTTTCCGGATTTTTCTCCGCCCAGGATCAAGGTGATCATACGCAAGCCATTTCCCAATCGTGCAATACGGTTAATGATTCCAGAAAAGCATTGGGGCTGAAGACCTCAAGCATCAGGACGCAATCCTGGTTGGCTTGGGCCAGGAGGCCTTCCAGGCGTTTTCGGCCTGTTTGGTCCAAGAGCCGCAAAGAGCGGTGTTCACCCGCTGGCCCCGGCGCGCTGAGGTGAAGCATGCCCACGTGCGGCCAGATTCCTGGTATTTTGTCTGTTTTCTGGGAAAAAGCCAAGAGATGACCCAGATCAAGGCATATGCCCACGCCGAAATACCGTATCAGGGGCCACGCCGCAACGAGGTCGTTGTCCCTGATATTCTCCAGCAACAGCTTCGTGGCCGGTCTTGCTTCGTTCCAGAGGGCTATAAAAAGCCGGAGCTTTTCACAGGCGTGAGGAGTCGTTATCCGGTTTTGCGGTTCCGGGCAAACCCGGATGGGGGGCGGATGCAGGACGACGGCCCAGGGTTTGAGAAAAGCACACTTGCTCAGTAGAGCGATGGCTACTTCCAATACAGCCTCGGGGCTTTCCTCCCAAGGCAGATTCAAGGGCAGGTGAACATGAAACCGCAGACCTAGACGCGCCAGTAAGAGAGGCAAATCTTTTTCCGTATAGGCCAAGCAGGAGTCGGTTTCAAAAAAAAGCAGACCCACCTCGGAAACCATGCTGGCCAAGCGATTGCAGTTTTCGGCGATGTCCGCGGGCCAGACGAATGAAGGCGCGGCAATGGTCCGCAGGCGTTTTTGGCGCATGACGTGGTTGCTCTGCTTGTACCGCATTGCCTGTTTAAGAGAACCAGGCGCCGCAGGTCGACATTGTCAAAGGCATGGTGAATGTATCCTTGGTTCAACGGATTCAATGGCCGCGTCGTTACGACCTTGGGGAAAGGGTCGCGTTGGTGCAAAAAAGGTAAACAGATTATCCGATACAATACACCGGTACGGGAGCATTATTTTTTGTGAAAAAAATGACGAAATCAAGGCGAAAGCTCTTGACATGGGGTATGTTTCCCTGCAGAAGAGCCCAACGCTTTATTTACGTGGTGCGAGCGGCACGATCCTTGCTAAATTTTTAACAACCGATCACATTTGCCTGCCAGCGAGTTTTGGATGCGAAACATCCGGTTGTATTTTCAGCACGTTTTCAACCCATTGCACGTCTACTGCCGTCTGCGTCAAATCGGGATGGAAACCGCCAGCGCGCAACGAGTCTGCTTCGTCTACGAACGCTACGTCTATCGCATTCTCAAATTCTGACTTTCCCAGCACAGCCTTGGCGTCATGCCTGGCCCTCGTGGAATAATCACGGGGCATTCCGGAGACGTGCGTAAGATGTCTCGCCGCGGGATCGCCTTGAATGTTGGCACGTGAGGACATGGTCTAGGCGAATCAACCATTCGCCACAGCACATCGTTCTGGAGCCGGCTGTTATACGCAACGTCGTAAAACTTTGCGTATGCAGGTGACAGGACGTCACCCCGACGATCGTGGGATCGTCGAGAGGCCAACGGAAAACCGCGCTTTTCCGTTGGCCGAAACGTCGAAAATACAGGACGGATTTTCGACGTCATGTATAACAAGTATCATCCGGGAAAAGCGGAATGCGTTTTTCCAGGCGCACGATCTGGTGGATGACCTTGCTGCAGTGCATGTCTTCTCGCGGCAATCCCTGCAAAAAACGAGACGGCTTGAGTCGCAGGTTGCGGCCAAAAAGGACGCGTTTTTCGGCGTGGCTCAGAAAAAGCAAGCGCTTGGCCCTGGTCATTCCGACATAGAAGAGGCGGCGCTCCTCTGCCTCGTCAGTTTTGGAGTCCATGGCCATGGACTGGTTTCCGAGGATTTCCAGACCGGCCATGGGCAGCAGTCCATCTTCCAGGGCCGGGAGAAAAACGGCCTCGAACTCCAGCCCTTTGGAGGCGTGGATGGTCATTATTTGGATTTTTTCCGAGCGTTGGCGGACCAGTTCCAGTTCGGACTGAAAATGTATCCAGGAAAGCAGTCCTGTCCAGCCTTTGTGCTTGGCATAGGCCTCTTTGAGCTGCAAGTATTCCCGGCTTTGCCAGAACAGGCGGTCAAAGGGGGGCACATCCTGGAGATAGCCGGCAAGGCCGACTGGACCTTGCACCAAAATATGTTCTGGACAATGCAGTCCGGAAACATCCTTGTCCGGTCCCAGTCCGAGAAGACTGGACGCGGCCTGGAGCAAGATCGCGATCCTGGGCTCTTTCCAGAAGGGTTCGGCTTCGGGGGCGCAGCTGGGCAGACCCATGCGGTGCAGGGTCTGCAGAATCTGGGGAATCAATGGTTTCATTCGTACCAGAACGGCGATGTCACCGGGGCCGAGTTCCCCGCGCAGTCCCTGGTCGGCCTGCCAGTGAGCGGTCCCGCCCAGAAGTCCTCGGATTTGTTCTCCAATCCAGGCGGCTTCCCGTCCCGAGGTGGACGCTTGAAAAAGGGAAATCCGTCCTTCCTGGACTGAGTTGGCTTGCGGCAATGGATCCTCGGGAAACAAGGAAGCTGCGACATTGATCAGGTTTTGGGTCGAGCGGTAGTTGACGCGCAACGGGATGATTTCCAGGTTGTCCCACTGGGCCTGGAGCTGCTCGGAAAGCCCCTGAAGCGCACCTCTGAAGCCGTAAATGGATTGTTTCGGATCGCCGATGGCCCAAAAGCCGTTGCCCTTTCCCGGTGTCAGAGCCTTGAGCAGTTCCCATTGCAGCGGGGAGAGGTCTTGGGCTTCATCCACGAGGACATGCGTGTACGGCTGCGGAAAATGACCGCCGGATGTCTGCTCCAACCAGAATTCCAAAAGATCCGTATAGTCGGCCAGATTCCAGTTCTGTTTTTGCCTGGAAAATTTTTGGGCGTATTCGGAAAGTTCTTCGGGGAGATTTCTCGTTTCCCTGGCCCGGGAGAGATCCGTCCACAGGCTTTTCATTTTGGCAGTCGAAAGGCTCGGGTTGGCAACGGAGAAAACACGCCGCGCTGCGTCTTCCGACAACAGGACCGGTGCCTCACCCTGGGTTCGCATCCAAAATTCATAAGCCATGGCATGCAGGGTGTCTGCATGAGGCAAAGCCTCGTTTTCCCCCTGGATGTACAGGAGACGGTCACGCAGTTCATTGGCCGCCCGGCGGGTAAAGGTGACCACCAACAGGCGGCGGGGATGGTCTCCCCTTTTGAGCAGGTGTACAATGCGACCCATCAGGGTTCTGGTCTTTCCCGTGCCCGGTCCGGCCAGGACAAGGACGGGATGGGGCCCGGCCTGGAGAGCCTGGATCTGTTCCTGGTTAAACGTCAGATGCTGGGCTTCCTGGGTGGATTCCGGCAATGCAGGAGATTGTTCAAGGATTCGGGCGGACTTGTGTTTTATGCATTCAGGGCCATGCCCAGGAACGTAAAAGAGGCGTCCATGCCGAAGTTCGTCCAGCTCCCTGGAACTGAACATGGAAATTTTTCCATAGTGGCCGTCATAGCCGGGTTGGCGTACGATCTGCCCTTGACGCATCCGGCGCAAAGCCTCGGCCAGCAATGGATGTGAGCTTTCCAGGACGTCCACCGGCACGTCCCCAAGAACAGCCAGTTCCGGACCGAACGCAGCCAGAATGCGGGCGTATTCCTGACGAACCTTTTTTGTGCCTGGTCCTGTTCCGACAATCTCCGCGAGAAGTTCGGTCAATGGAACCAAGGATAAAAATCCCGGAGAATGCAAAGGTTTCTGGGGCTGATCCCTGTCCGCCAGTTCGAGCACTCGATGCAGAACACCCAGGGTCAACGGTTGGCCGCACACCGGGCAGATGTTTTTTTTGGCGATGGATTCTTGGGGATCAAGCACTACTCCGCACTTGCGGTGTCCGTCCAAATGATACTTACCTTCTTCCGGGAAAAATTCCACGGTGCCCAGAAATTTGTGGCTGAGGCCCTGGCCGCGCAAGGCCCGATAAATACCCTCGAAACTGGGCTCACCGCTGAAGAGATTGGCCTCCCGGGCCAATTTTTCCCCGGAATGGGCGTCGGAATTGGATATCAGGCGGCATCGATCAAGGGCGCTCCACATCCAGTTCATGTCCGGGTCGGATGAAAGGCCGGTTTCCAGGGCGAAGATTTCTGAAGCCAAATCGCCGTAGCATTCCTCGATGGAATCGAAGCCTGACTTGGAGCCAAAGAGCGAAAACCAGGGTGTCCAGATGTGGGCCGGCACGAGAAAGGCCAGGGGATCGGTCAGCAGGACCATTTCCAGCAGATGCCGGGAGTCCAGTCCCAGGATGGGACGGCCATCCGAACTCAGGTTGCCTATTTGCGCCAGCTTGGTATTGAGCGCCCGAGCCTGCTCCAGTCCCGGAACATAAACCAGGTGGTGCACCTTGCGCACCTTTCCGGCCCGCTTGTAAATGGTGCTGATTTCCGCGGAAAGCATGAACCGTACGCGGCCCTGGGGCGGACTTTTCTGGAGCCACGGGATTTCAACGGCAGCAGGTTGCGGATGTTTCAGGGTCAGCAGGCCGGTTTCATCCTGTTCCAAGGCATCTTCCAATTCACTCAACCATCCAGGATGGGTGAAATCCCCCGTGGCCACGACATCAAGTCCCTTGATCTGGGCCCAGGCCGCAAGATGCTCCGGAGTCAGACTACGGCTGGTGGCTCTGGAGTGTCGGGAGTGGATGTGCAGATCAGCGCGGAAAAGGTCTTGGCCCATGAAGTTTTTGAAAATGAGATCACGATACAGTGTTATTGTCCCGGATTATTTTTTGGTCATGCAATCAGCACAGGACGCCCGAGGCCAGGAAAAAGACCGATGTTCATGCGGCGCAGTCCGAAGAGTCGCCCTGCAATTTGTCCAGGGCATGGGCCAGGGCCGGGAGGAGTGCTTCCAGGTTTTCGGAAACTGCCTTGGGGGATCCTGGAAGAGTAATGATCAGGCTTTGCCCCAGTGTGCCGGCCACGGCCCTGGAAATGACCGCGTGGGGCGTCTTGGTCAGGGAGGCCAGAAGCATGGCCGTTTCCATGCCCGGAAGGCGTTTGTCCATTATGGCCAGACACGTTTCCGGGGTCTGGTCGCGTGGACCGACTCCTGTTCCGCCGGTGGTGATAATCAGGTCAAAGCCTTGCTCCAGGGCCAGTTCTCCCAGAAGAGAGCGCAGGCGGCCGGGATCGTCAGGAAGGAGAAAACCTTGGGTCAGGCTTAAAGACAGGGCCTTGCCGATCAGTTTCGCAATCAGCGGACCGGCCGTGTCTTGGCGTTCTCCGGCATAGCCCTTGTCGCTCAGGGTGACCCAGGCCAGAGTCGTCCCTTCTTTGCACACGTCCAAGCGCAGGCCTTGAGGGCCCACCTGCAGGGTGGTCCGGGATTCGACCCAGCAGCCTTCCAGGCAGGGTGCACCGTTTTCCCCGGGCCAGCGAAAGCGGGAGAGGGCCTGCAGGGCCTCTCCCAGATCAGGATGAGTGAATACTGTTCCCACGCGGGGCAGGGGTGCATCGTCCGCCAGAAGATAGCGACATGCGCAGCGGCTTGGCGGTTTGCCCCAAAAAACGGGGCATCTTTGTCCAGGCGCAAGACTATCGTGCTGAGTGGACAAAAGGGTCAAGGCCATGTCTTGCTCCACCCGCACGGCATAGCCTGTCGGGGGTGTTTCGGGGGATCAACAGCGATGCATTTCCCCTGGGAACAGTTCAATCAGGGTGCCGGGCGGTTTAGTGGTCCATGTGCTTGCCCTGTTTGATGCGGATCAGGGCGGTGACGACGATGACCGTTAGATAGGTAAAAATGAACCCGACGCCAATGATGCTGGACGGATGAGCTTCCTTGGCCATGTTGCTGATCAGGGTGGGGATGATTTCAGTGATGCCCATGGTGCGGTCTCCTCTGTGGAAATGTTCACAAATGATTTTTGTGTTTGGCCAATGAGCCTGGAAAAGTCAAGGCTGTCAGTGAATCAACAAATAACGGCCCGGAAACGACTGTCCCGCTCCACGGGCGCGAAACCGGACTGGGAAATTGCCTGGACAAGTTTTGTCCGGGTCAATCCCTTGGGGCTTTGCGCTCCGGCGGCGTGCCCGATGCGTTCCTCGGTCACGGTTCCATCCATGTCGTCTGCGCCATACCAGAGGGCCATCTGGGCCGTCTTGACCCCGGTCATCACCCAGTAGGCCTTGAGGTGCGGGATGTTGTCCAGAAAAATTCGCGAGACGGCCATCATCCGCATGATGTCCAGACCGTCAGGCCCCTGGGCGCCGAGGGCATTGTTGCGAGGCTGATAGGGCAACGGGATGAAACAGAGAAACCCCCCGGTTTGATCCTGCAGGTTGCGCAGGGCAAGCAGGTGGCTGATCCTGTCCTCCCAGGATTCCACATGACCGAAGAGCATGGTCGCGTTGGAGGGGATGCCAGCCTGGTGCGCGATACGGTGAATGTTCAGCCACGCCTCGCCGGAGATTTTTTCAGGACAAAGCTGTTTGCGCAAGGCCGGAGAAAAAACCTCGGCCCCTCCGCCGGGCAGGGCGTCCAGCCCAGCTCGACGCAGATCCTCCAGTACCTGGTACGGCGTCATTTTGCCTCGTTCGGCCAGAAAGGCCACCTCCACGGCGGTAAAGGCCTTGACTGAGGCCTCGGGCCGGGCCTGCTTCACAGCCTGAACCAGACTTGGATAATAGGTATACGGCAGATCCGGATTCAGTCCACCGACAACATGGAGTTCACGGATCGGTTCGCTGGAACGGGATTGAACTTCCCTGACGACTTGATCTATACTTAGAACATAGGCGCCTTTATCGCCGTGGCGGCGGCTGAAAGCGCAGAACCGGCAGGCGTTCTGACAAATATTGGTATAGTTGATGTGCTGGTTGTAGACAAAAAAAGCCTTGTCGCCATGACGCCTGCGGCGGACCTGCAAGGCCAACCTGCCCAGGTCATGGATGTCCCCTTCCATGACCAGTGTCATGGCCTCGTCCGCCGAGAGCCGGACATTTTGGGTGACTTTGTCGATGATGCTCGCCAGCATTATGGTCTTCCATTTTGTGACTGCAACTTGCTGTGTCTCTGTTTCGGCGATGTCGCAGGCCGGATGCGCCGATTAATTCGTTGCGTCTTTTCCGTCACCGATATGCCCACATTGGGCCCAGGGCGCGCAACTCGCCCTCCACCGCCCCCAGGACCTTTTTCCACAAAGGAGCGTCCAAGGAGGGATCTTTGATCAGTTGAACCTTTTCCTCGATCTTTGCAAGTTTTTTGAGCATCTCCAGCGCCTCTTCCTGGCCGCCGAGCGCATCCACCAGACCGTACTCCACGGCTTGCAGGCCAGTCATGATCCGGCCGTCGGCCAACGCCTGCACCTCTTCCAGAGACATTTTCCGGCCGCGGGCCACGTCCCGCACGAATTGCGAATGCATGTCCATGATCACGGCCTGGAAGTAGTCCCGTTCTTCCGGCGTCAGTTCCTTGAACGGGGAGCCCGTGGTTTTGAATTGGCCGCTACCCAAGGATTCCCGGGTAATGCCCAATTTTTCCATGAGCCCTTGCAGGTTGGTTAATTCGAGCTTGACACCGATGCTGCCAGTGAGTGTGCCGGGATTGGCCATTATGGTATGGCCGGCGGTGGCAACATAATATCCGCCGGAAGCCGCCACCGCCCCCATGGACACAACCAGTGGTTTTTCCCGGGCAGCTCGCTCCAATCCTCGATGCAGCTCCTGAGATGGGCCGACTACTCCGCCAGGGGAGTTGATGCGCACCAGGATGCCCTTCACGGAAGGATCTTCACGCAATCTGCGGATCCATTGGAGGGCGTCCGTGGCGTCCAGGATCATCCCTTCCACAGACACCAGACCGATTTTCGGCTTGGCAAACACCTGAAATGTCTCGGGATGCTTGTCGACCCAGGAACGCCAAACGGCCATGGCCCCGGAAAACAGGGCCACGGCCGTGAACATCAGCAACAATCCGAAGAGAAAGGGATGACGCTGGCTGAATCGTTGTTTATTCAGTTCCATCCTCAATATTTTGCCGGATCAGTTCGCCCAGGTTCGTGCTGGCCGCTTGGGTTGTTGCTGAGCCTGGAGTGTGAAACTCCCTGCCCTTTTTGAGCTCATCGTCTTCCAGGGCTTTGATGGACAGTCCGAGGCGACGTTCGTCGGCGCTGACATGGATGACCTTGGCCTGGATGACTTGGCCTTCCTGAAATAATTCGCTCGGCTTCTTGACTTTTTTCCGGCTGACCTCGGAAACGTGGACCAAACCTTCAATGCCTTCTTCAACCTCAATGAACAGCCCAAAATCCGTGATGTTGGTCACTGTGCCTGAAATCGTCGCGCCCACGGGGTAGCGTTGCGGTACCAGGGACCAGGGATCCTCGGAAAGCTGTTTGATGCCCAAAGTGAATTTTTCGCTGTCCTTGTCCACGGTGAGCACTTTTGCTTGAACCGTGTCCCCGACCTTGAAGATCTCGCTGGGATGGCGCACTTTTTTGGTCCAGGAAATATCTGAAACATGAATCAAACCGTCGATTCCGTCTTCAATGCCCACGAACATGCCGAATTCGGTGATGTTCTTGATGGTGCCCTCCAGCACGGTGCCTTCAGGATATTTTTCACCGACCACGTCCCATGGATTGGGGGCGACCTGTTTCATACCCAAAGAGATGCGTTTCTTTTCCTGATCCACACCCAGGACAATAACGTCCACGGCGTCTCCGACCCTGACCATCTGTGAGGGATGCCGCAGTTTCCTGGTCCAGGACATCTCGGAAATATGCACCAATCCTTCAACACCGGGTTCCAATTCCACAAAGGCGCCATAATCCACCAGGTTGGTCACCTTGCCGGTTAGGCGGGTACCCTCGGGGAATTTTTCAGCGATATTCGTCCATGGATCAGGAACCAGCTGCTTCAATCCCAGGGACACCTTCTGGTTCTCGCGGTCGAAGTTAAGGACCATCAATTCCAGTTCTTCGCCTATTTGAACCATTTCCTTGGGGTGCCGGATACGTTTCCAGGCCATGTCCGTGATGTGCAGCAGGCCGTCCAGGCCGCCTAGGTCCACGAACACACCGTAATCCGTGATGTTTTTGACCTTGCCTTGAACCTTCTGCCCTTCCTCGATGTTCTGGAGCAATGCTTGACGCATGCTGTCACGTTCCTCTTCCAAAAGGACCCGACGGGAGACAATGACATTGCTGCGACGGCGGTTGACCTTGAGCACCCGGAACTCAAATTCTTGGCCCACCAGGGCGTCCATGTCCGGCACGGGCCGCAGGTCCACGTGAGAACCGGGCAAAAAGGCTTCCACTCCGTCCAGATCCACATGGTAGCCGCCTTTGATGCGCCGGATGATCTGACCTTTGATGACCTCATTGGAATCCAGAATGCCTTCCAACTTGTCAAACAGCTGCATTCGCTTGGCCTTTTCCCTGGACAGCAGGATCGAGCCCTCTCCCTCGTTCTTTTTGATGACGTAGACGTCGATCTTGTCGCCCATTTTGACCATCAGTTGGCCTTCATGGTCATGGAATTCCTGAATCGGAATTTGGCCTTCGGATTTGAAATTCACGTCCACCAGAATGTGTTCGCCGTCGATCTTAACAACCTCGCCCTTGACAATGCAGCCTTCCTCGACATCCCCGAAATCGGCGTTCAGATACTGCTCCAACTCCGCTTCAAAGTTGAGGTCAACTTCCTGGTCCTGGCTGTTCCGCATTTCTTCCGTGTTGGTCATTGTGGTTACCCCCTAACCTCGTCCTTAGACGACATTTTTTTGCTTGCCCCTAGCAGATCAATGCGGCAATGACAACAGGGGACGACGGGTTTCAAAAAAGCAGACACGGACGCGAGCGGATTCGTTCCCTTACAGTTCCGATATTTGGAAACCTGCAACAACCAGTCAGGCTGGAATCCCTTACGCTGTTTCGGCCGTGCAGGGCATCGTCGAGGTCCTTTTCCTCTTGTTCCGGAAAGTGAATGACGGTTTTCAAGGCCGGTCCTCTTTCCGGCGACGTTGAAACCCTTGCGAGTGATTTTGACGGGATCCTGTCTGGCTGTGCCCAGGTCTTGATATCCTTCTTTTGACCACGCATTGCCTGCCCTGAAGAAGCGCTCAGGTCCGCAGAAAAGACAACTAAACCAGGGCCACCAGATCGTAGGTCTTGGTCTCCTCGATACGTGCTTTGACCATGCGTCCTGGACGCACGCCCTCGCCGCTGACATAGGTCAGTCCGTCCACTTCCGGAGCCTGGAACCAGACTCTGCCTTCATGGAGGCCCGGCCATTCCGGGCTGGATCGATCCACCAGGACGTCCATGTCCTGATCCTGCCATCGGGCCAGGTCCTCCGCGCTGATTTGGGCTTGCAGCATCATCAGAGTGTCGCGGCGCCTGCGTTTTGTCTGTGGACCAACCTGTCCGGGCAGTTTCGCCGCAGCTGTTCCGGCTTCCTGGGAGTACATGAACACACCGAGATGATTGAAGCGGGCCTTGCGTGTGAATTCGCAGAGAGTCCTGAAATGGTGTGGCCGTTCGCCTGGGAATCCGACAATTAGGCTGGTGCGCAGGCTGGGTTTTGCAAAGTGATGCCGAATGCGGTCGATGACTATTCGGGGATCCTTGGCAAAGGGGCGGCCCATGGCTGAGAGCATATCCGGGTGAACATGCTGCAACGGCAGATCAAAATAGGGCAAAAGCGGCGGTCCGAGGTCTGCCAGAAAACGCAGCGTTCTGGGCGACAGGCCGGCCGGATAGAGATACATAAGTCTCAGCCAGCGCAATCCGGGAAGCTTGGCCAAACCGGAGAGCAGGGATTCCAGACCGTGGCGCATGTTCAAGTCTCGGCCATAGGAGGTCACATCCTGGGCCACCAGCACAAGTTCGCTGATGCCCAGGTCCAGGATGGCCCGGGCTTCCTCCAGGAGAGGAGAAACAGGGCGGCTGGAGAGTCTTCCGCGGATGGAGGGGATGGTGCAAAACCTGCAACGGTGATTGCATCCTTCGCCGATTTTCAAGTAGGCATACGAAGGTTTGGTGCTCGGCACCCTGGTCCCGGTCGGTCGTTTCAACCCTGGATATGTGCCCAGCAAAGCGGCCATCTTGGCCGGCAATGTCCCTTCTTCGTGGACACCGAGCCAGAGGTCCACCTCCGGCAGAGACTTGACGAGTTCGTCTCCGTAGCGACTGACCAGGCACCCAGCAACCACCAGATACGGTCTGGGTTTAATACC